>CAJBRY010000804.1 GCA_903958085.1 uncultured Geobacteraceae bacterium | reverse complement strand
CTTACCGCAGGCGACCGTTTCACAGCACTTGGCTCTGCTAAAAAACAAGGGAATAATCGAGGGCAAACGTGAAGGAGTCGAGGTGCACTATAGCGTAATCAACGATTTTGCGAAGAAAATCATCAGTTCTATATAAATTACGGAACAACATATTTAACTGCTAATGAGTCTTTAAGGCCTGCATCAAGGAACCTTTGCGGACAAATATACCACTTTATATGTTGCCGGAATGCGGCCGTTCGCCCCATAATTTGCCTGATATATCCTTGAAGCCTCCAGCAATATTCCCCTCCATCCAAGTCCTCTCGAAGATGAGCCTGAAACAGATCCTGCACCAATACTCTTTATTGACCTAAGTAGAGAATGTAAATCATCGTACCAATCAACTTCGGTTTCGACCGATATAACCGCTCTTTCAAAGTCCATACTTCTCACAATAGATTTTAGATCATCGACAGACCAGAAATCGTGCAGACGAGAAGTTATCTGACTGCTGTTACCACTGTACTTTTCTGCAGCAGACCTGAAACAGTGCTGCATCTCTTCAAGTGTTCCGTCGCAAAAAAATGCGAGACTGATATTCCCGCCAGGTTTTGCTACACGGCGCATCTCATACAGGGCAACTGACAAATTATTTACCCATTGCAACATCGATGCAGAAATCACTAGATCAAACGAAGCCGCGCTGAAGGGAAGACATTCAGCATCACCATTAACAATATGACACCCAGGACCCAATTTTTGTTGTGCCCGCAAGCACATGTTATGAGCAATATCTACTCCAGCAAGTGTCGCGTATGGATATTTAGCCTTAAAACACTCTAGTAGTGCTCCGGTGCCTGTACCAACATCAAGAATTTGCTGAGGTTCTCTTTCAAGATGCATCGAAACCGATTTTATTAATTGAGCCACAACACGTTTTTGCACTAGAACGTGGAGATCGTATTCAGCTGCCTTTTCATGAAATGCAGTTGCAACCTTCTTGGCATCAGTCGTTCTGTCCACAAACACTCCTTGCAAATCTAACTATTTCAGAATTGAATTTGTCTTTATTTGTTATAAACGGAACATGCCCGCAGCGCTCAAAAATCAGTTGTTCTGCACCGTGTATCATTTCTTTCATATATGATGATGCCTGCGGAATGCAAATTTTATCATCAGTACCATTTACAATCATTGTAGGTATTGTAATTTCAGGCAATAAAACCCGCATGTCACTATTTACAAGCTCATCAATAGCTTCCAACGCTGAAGTGGTCTTCGGTAAAGGAATCTCAGCAAGCAACTCTCTAATCTCTGCAGATAAAGGATTATTTTCAAGTTCATCCTCAGCAAACAAACGGGCGCAAAATCCCTCTCTTGCACGCTGAATATTACGCTGCATCTTGAGGCGCATTCCGTTAGTTTCGCTTAGAGTGAGACCAAACAAAAAATCATAAGAAGCAGCAAATTTTGGCGTGGATGATATCAAAATCATTCCTGCCAGTTTTTCTTGCATTTTAACTGATGCTTGCAAAGCAATTTGCCCTCCCATCGACCAACCGAGAAGCAGAGCATTCGAAAGCCGCAAGGATCCAAAAAGATCCGCCAGATCATCAGCAAAACAGTCAAAAGTCATACGGCTCGTTATTTCCCGCGAACGACCATGCCCACGAAGATCAGGAGCAATAAGCCTGTATGAATCGGGTGTCCAACCAACCAGGCTATCGAACTGATATTTCCAGACTGCTGAAGACATGCACCAGCCATGTATCAGGACAATCGGAATTCCTGTTCCGGCATCTTCATACCAAAGACGCTCCCCTCTTCTGTTTTCATACCACGGCATTACAGAACTCCCAGAGTGCTGCCAACCCGACAGATGCCTTCAACTGCTGCGGCAAGATCAGCCTGACTATGCGTAGCCATAAGCGTAAAGCGAAGGCGACTGGTGCCGGCAGGAACAGTCGGTGGCCTTATACCCTGAGCAAAATAACCTTCCGAAAAAAGTGCTTCTGAAAACTGCATTGCAACGGCGGCAGAACCGATGATAAGGGGAACAATCTGGGTTGATCCCGTTGGCACGATGAAGCCGGCTTCAATCAGACTTTTTCTGAAGAAACTGGAGTTAGAAAAAAGCTTATCTCTCAACTTTTCCCCTTCATTTGATTGTACGAGTTCAATCGCCGCCAAAGAAGCCGCTAGGACTGAGGGCGGCAGAGATGTGGAAAAAATAAAACTACGCGCCCGATTAAGCAACAATTCGCGCAATTCTGCCGAAATGGCAGCATAGGCACCAAAGCTGCCAAATGCCTTGCCAAAAGTACCCATCAGAATATCAACATCATCACCGACACCAAACGATTCGGCGCTCCCACGCCCATTCTCTCCCAAAACACCACTGCCGTGAGCATCATCCACCATAAGCAGAGCTGCATGCCTTCGCTTTAGTTCTGCAATTTCAGCCAACGGTGCAATATCACCGTCCATGCTGAAAACCCCGTCAGTTACTATGAGAGAGCGACCTTTGGCATGCATTTCCATAAGCTTGCCAAGTTGCGTGTAATCTCCATGCGGATAGCGCACCAGACGGGCTCCGGAAAGCATTATACCGTCAATAATGCTGGCATGGTTTAGCCTATCCGAAAAGACAACATCACCACGACCGACCAGAGCAGAAATGATGCCGGTGTTTGCGGCATAACCGCTATTAAAAATCAAGGCTGCCTCACTCTTTTTGAATAATGCAACAGCGCGCTCCAGCTCTTCGTGCAGCTCCATAGTACCGGAGACCAGCCTGGAAGCACCGCTTGAAGTCCCATAGCGTTCAATTGCTTCTATTGAAGCTGCAGAAAGAGCAGGATGGTCCGCCAATCCCAGATAATTATTGGAACATAACATAAGTACATCTCGTCCGTTGCAGGATACATTTGCCCTCTGACTACCTTTGATAAGCCTGGTGCTTCGGAGCAGGCCAAGGCTCCTGATTTCTTGTAGCTCCGATTGTAATGTTCTGTTCATATCAACCCCTCATGGTTAACCAACACTATATATCAAGGTTGACAATCTGTCTAAATAACTTTTTTGGATTCATCACCGAAGCAGGTAGACTCATGATCCTATTGCCTTTTTTGCTGCTTGAAAGAGACTCTTGAAACCTTCCAACATGATTGGATGCTGCCATTACAGATGGCTGCAGTTCTTCACAAACCATGGGGCGTAAGCGAACTAGAAAGAGCTAGAAAGAAATTGACAAAAGAGCTGACGGATGCTAAATCTTGGCCTCAGAATTATCAGTATTGTTTTAAAAGAGACACAATACCTAATTGATATTTAAGGAAAGTTGTTAGGTATTTTAACCTAAGCTGAACGATGTGTCAGATCAGCATGATGAGTTTTATTATGATTGCCTCCTGAACCATCAGTGCTTATTGCGAGTCAATCAGAACAAAGTTATCATTTGATGGTGGCGGCTTAGACGAAGAAATTATTAAGTATTTTATAAAATGTTTACTAATAAATTTGTCAAATTTGTTGCAAACGCTTCGACAAAAGTATCCTCTCTTGAGACTGAAAGTGCCAGCGTGATCAAGGGAACCAATTGAAAACAGCCACTTTTTAGTTGTTTTAGGTGCATGTTTTTAATAAATAATGCGGGAATAACTCAGTGGTAGAGTGCAACCTTCCCAAGGTTGAGGTCGCGAGTTCGAATCTCGTTTCCCGCTCCAAATTTACGCTTTAAATTCAGTATGTTATCTGAATGTTGTTCCGACTGACCCCGAAACTGTCCCTATAGGGTAGATTCGGGGTTCTTCTTTTTGCGGGTTTTATTAAAAAGTCCTGCCCAAAATACTGAAAGATATCATCCACATCATCTTCCAGGTCTTCAACGTATTCTCCATATACCTGATACACCATCTGCTTGCTAGAATGGCCCATCAGATTAACCAACTTCATAGGATTCATCCCGATAGTCAGTGCCCAGGCGCAAAAGGTATGTCGGGTGCTGTACGGTGTTTTGTAGGCGGCCTGCGATTCTTTCAACGCCTTGTTCCAGACTATCTTTCTGAAGGAATTGCCGTCAAACGGTCGCCCGTTGTCCATCGGAAACAGAGAGGGTGATTCCGGAGCCAGTATCTGCATCCGGCCTATCACTTTCCGGATTGCTTCGGTCATGGGAATTCTTCTGAATCTGAATTCATTCTTGAGATGTTCCTTCTCTTTTCCAAGAACAATTGAGCGTTTCAGCGTAATCGCCTTATCTGAAACATCAGTTTTCCACAACCCGGCAAGTTCGCTGGCAGACAATCCGGTCATAATCAGAAATTCAAGGTGCGGCTGATAATACTCCGGGGCACAGGCAACGAAATCTTTCCATTCATCAAACCGGAATACCTTGCCGTTTCTGGTACGATGCTTTGGCGGCAGATGTTTGTTGACTGTTTCAAACGGATTGCGCAGATTCCAGCGATACTGGTCAGCTGCATCCTCCCAAATACGCCGGAAGGGAATAAAGATATTCTGAATACGAACACGGGAAAGAGGCTCACCCTTGTTCGGCCCTGATTCTTTCTTCATGCCGGCAATGAAGTTTTGCAGTTCCGAGCTGGTAATCTTATAAAAATTCATCCGTTTGAAGTACGGCAATACTCTGAAACTCAAGACTGATTCATAGAGCTTCAGTTTTGATTGAGACTTAATTGTCGGCAACACCCGTTTCATCCAGTCCTGTGCATATTCACCGAAATTCACATGCTGCGGTTCAGGATTGAACTGCTGCCCTTCCAACTCCGTGAAGAACTTCTTTTCCTTGCGGGTGGCACCGGGAAACGCATCGGCAAACTTGAAGGTCCGCTCTTCGATTTTCTGCATTATCTTGTCAAGGAACAAACGGACTTTTTCCCGGTTCTGCGGAGTGTCGTCAAGCCCGGTGCTTTTGGTGATACGATTACCGAAATAATAAAAATCCACATACAACTTTTCCGAGATTTTGCGCCGTTTGATGGCACCACCCCTCGGCAGGGTTTCATTCAATGATACTACTGATTGCGTCTTGTTCATTTTATGTCCTCATTCCGCTAGCCTCCTTCCGTCGATAGTAGTCCACGGAAAGACTAACGTCCTTTCAAGGTAGTCGTCAACGGATATCGTTGACTAAAAATCAAAATTGATGCTGTTGCGTTTTTTTCCAGTTCGTATTGCGTGGGGTGCTTCCACTTCCACAGGATCAGTTGAAAGTGATGTCAGCAATTCAACAGACCATGGAATGCGAATCGTCTTTCCTACTTTGAAATAATGAATCCCTTGAAGCATCTTCTTATTGGCAATCCAGAAAAAGACGGTTGAACGTCCGACACGAAAACGAAGTGCGAACTCTTCTACTGTCAGCAATTCCGGTACTGATACGTTTGTTGGGGGCATAATACTGTCTCCATAAAAGGCCCCCGCTTTTACGCGGGGGCATAACAGGTGGACAAACCGGGCTTGCGCCCATACCAACAAATTCTTTCCGGCTCCCCCCAATCTCAGAGGCGAAAAGAAAATTCCATCCAGCTGTTCAGATAAGCTGGTTAGGGGTGAACTTCATGGGGACAGTTCCTTACAAGGCATAGAAAAGGGGATCTTCCCGGAAGGAAGTCCCCATTTTCTCAAGCGACGATGTATGTCGGCTTATTTCGTGTAGTGCTTCAGCTTGTCAGTATCGAAATGGCCGACTTCCTCAATCAACTTTTGCTTGGCATCTTCCCTGGCCGATTTATCCGGCATATCCTTGATATTTGAGTACCGTTCTCGAATATGTTCCCGTCGAAGGCAATGGCTGTTGGCATGATTCGCCTTGGTGCCTCCCAACGAGCGGATACTATTCACTTGCTTCCAGTACGCTTGTTTCAAGGAAAATTTTTCAGGAATGATGCCCGGTGTTCCCTGGACGGTTTTAATTGCATTGACCCGGTCAAGGATTGCCCGTTGAGCGTCAGTGGAAATTTCAACCCGACGTTCCAAACCGTTTTTGGTAAATCCGGCAGGAATGCGGAGATATTCCTTACCGTCGATATGTTCAACCCGGTTTGCTCCCAGCGATTCCTTGATTCGCAGGCCAAACTGCTCTTGCATTTCAAAGGCAGCACCTTGCCAATCATTCTTGGCATTCAGAGCTTCCTTGATTTCGCCAAGTAACTCGATGTTGGACGGTGTTTCGCTGTTTTTGAAGCGGTCGGAGTTTGGCCGGGTTGCACCAAGTTCCTCATTTGATTTTACGATGTGCGCTTTGCCAATAGCTGTTGCAATAACCCGCAAGGCGGTGACATACCCTTGCAGGGTTGATGGTGCCAATTGCCGATCTTCACGAAGACTACGGACAAATGCGTCAACGTGTCTGGTTTTCATATTAGTAATATTGTTCAGTCCCTGACGAGACATGAACCTTCCAATATCTTTCAGGTTGGCAATGCGCTTTTGCACAGTAAGTGATGACAGGCTCCAGTTCTTGCCGACCCGGTCGAGCGTTTGTCTTACAATTTTATGTTCATGGCTTTTACTCATTGAAGTCCTCCGTTTCCTTGGTTGATTTTGTGATTTATGTTGAATTAATGCGTAATCACAAAAAGTCGCCGCCGCATCGGTACGGCAAGTGGTGCTGTTGAGTGTGTGCAGCCTGAATGTCAGCATTCCTGATTACTCAAGTCAGGTGCCCTGACAACCATCCCATTCATTCTGAAAGAATGAAGCCCCGGTGGGGATACAGATGTGGCCATACTTTGTCACGTATGACAAAGCCGATGTCTTTGCGTTGCACAAAGTGAAAAAGGTGGGACGTACTACTACAATTTTGTGTCGCTTGATTGTCGTCGATTGCAAATGAGGTGAGGTTTGATTGATTGAACTGAAATATGCGGGGTTTTGCGTTGTGCGACGATGAGCATTGGTGCGTAGCGTCTGTTTGTAATTTCTGCTGACGCAGCCAAACAGACGTTACGCTTATGGGGCATTACGTTTCCGCTACCGCTTCAACTTCATGCCCCAGCAAGATCAAATGCCAGTCTGAACTTGACACGCCTGCTGTGGATGAAATTAAAGTAGTGAACGGTTAATTGTGGGGTAGCGATGGCTATTACTGTCCGTAACGATGGAACTGTTCCGGATAATTTCAGAAATACCAAGTCGCCCTGAAATTTTGAGTGGAAAAATGGTCGAAATGGGGGGGGACGTGGCGAACGGGACTAATACGGATAGGGCGGACGCACGTCTGCGAATAAACTGATAGTTAACGTAGAGCAGAAAGCCTGGTGCTGACATATAGTCAGGTCTCAAAAATGAGTGGAAGAAAATCGTTAAAAACGGTGGAACAGTACCGACTGATTTAAGCGCAACAGGTACAACTTTTTGTGATGATGTACATTCATGTGCTTTCTCCTGACATTATGTTTTGTTTGAAACATAGTGTGACGATACCAGAAATAAATTATGAATATCAAGAAAAAAGCGATGTGCGAACAAATAAAAGATGAAATAAATTAGCTAGATACTGACAAAAATATAAAAATGTGATAAAAGCTGATCATAAAAACTGCCCATGAAAATATTGGAAATCACTTGTCAGATACAGTCAAATTGGAGATAGATACCGGAAATATTTCTTCCTGCTTCGTAATATCTGATGCAGACTTCAAAATAAGAATTTCCGCCAAAGTAGTATATATTATATCCAAATAGCTCAATTTGAAGGATTGAGTATTATATATCCTACTCAAAACCATTCGGGACAGTATTTCATGTACATCTTGTCCCACACTTCTTCATAGAGCAGTTCCCGCATGAATTTGACTGGATTTAATTGCATGATTGTACTTCCGAAGACAAATTGCCAAGTAGCTGCATTAATGCTTGGGCTTTCAGATAGAATTATATGCGTTTTTCTGATATGAATAGCCATTCATCATGACAATTCCTCTGGATGGTCATTCTGCCAGTGTCCAACTTTGCTTTCCTAAAATCTCACGATCCGGTATTCCTGCAATTGGCACAGGCTGCCGAGCGTGCGTTCAATCCTGACCCCAATACCACTCTGGTTAAGTTGCGTCAACGGGGAGAGGCGTTTGCAAAGGACATTGCCAGCCGTCTGGGCGTGGCGTTTGACGAGAATACCAAGCAGGTTGAGTTGCTCCGTGGAATTGATGATTCCGTTGGTCTTGATCGTACTGTTCGCGATCTCTTTCACACCCTCCGCAAACTTGGTAATGCTGCTGCCCATGAATACGTTTCCAGTCACAATGAGGCACTTCAGGCACTTCAGGCACTTCAAATTGCCTTCAGGCTTGCTGCCTGGTTTCATGGCACCATGGGAGGAGAAGCCGCCAAGGGCTTTATACCTCCCGCATTCCGGAAACCAGAAGATCCTGCTGAAAAACTCCGCCAGCTGGAATTGGAAGTGCAGCGCCTGAAGTCTGAGCAAAACCAGGCTAAAGTACTGCTTGAACAGAATCAGCAACTGCTTGAGGCTGAACAACAACGAGCAGTTGAGCTGGAAACCTTCGGTGCCAAACAGGCCGATGAGCGCCAGATATGGGAAACGTTGGCGTTAGAGCAGGAACAGGCACTTCAACAGGTAACAGCCAGATTTGAATCTAATCTTGCTGATAACTTTACCCACTCGACGCAGACACCAGCTACCGATCCAGGCAAACTAGCTTTCATGCGGTCGCTTTCCCAGCCATCGCTTGATTTAAGCGAAGCCGAGACGCGTATCATCATAGACCAACAGTTGCGTGAGGCTGGCTGGGAGACCGATTCCGCAAATCTCAAGTTCAGTAAGGGAGCCCGCCCACAAAAAGGGAAATTCAGGGCGATTGCTGAATGGCCGACCGATAATGGTCCTGCTGACTATGTACTCTTTTACGGAATCGTAGCGCTGGCCGTGGTTGAGGCCAAAAAGAAATCTGTTGATGTTTCCGGTGCAATAGATCAGGCCAAACGCTACAGCAGGGGCTTCAAGGCAGGCACTTTCCATGAGCTTCCCGGCGGGCCATGGGGTGATTTCCTCGTTCCGTTCGTATTTTCCGCCAATGGCAAACGCTTTCTGCAACAGCTCCGCACACAGACCGGCGTCTGGTTCTGTGACCTACGCCGTCCTCAGAATCTGCGCCGTGCCATGGATGGTTGGTACTCCCCTGAAGGTCTCAACGAACTCCTCAAGCAAAACATCGATGCCGCCGAAGCCAAACTTGACACCCTCACATTCGAATATGATTTCAAGCTGCGTGACTATCAGATAAAGGCCATTGAAAAAGCCGAAGAGGCCATCCGTGACGGCAAGACCCGTGGCTTGTTGGCAATGGCAACCGGTACCGGTAAAACCAAAACCTGCATTGCCTTGGTGTATCGATTGCTGCGGGCACAGCGTTTCCGCCGGATACTGTTCCTGGTGGATCGTACTGCTCTGGGCGAACAGGCTGCGAATGTTTTCAAAGATACCCGCATGGAGAACCTTCAGACCTTTGCCGACATCTTCGGCATCAAGGAACTGGACGACAAGACGCCGGACAGCGATACCAAGGTGCATATCGCTACTATCCAAGGCTTGGTCAAACGTCTGCTCTATAACGACAGTGACAAAGACAAGTTGACCGTCGATCAATACGACTGCATCGTCATAGATGAATGTCACCGAGGTTATCTGCTTGATCGGGAGCTAAGCGATACTGAGATTACTTTCCGTGACCAGAATGACTATATCTCCAAGTATCGCCGCGTTCTCGACTATTTTGATGCCGTCAAGATCGGCCTCACAGCCACTCCGGCGCTGCACACTACTGAGATCTTTGGTGAACCGATTTATACGTACTCCTACCGTGAAGCGGTTATAGACGGTTACCTGATCGACCACGAACCACCGTTCCGGATCAAAACCGAACTCTCCGAGAATGGCATCAAGTGGGAGAAAGGCGATGAAATTCAGATATATGATCTGCGCGATGACACCATTGATCTGGTCCACGCTCCCGACGAAATCACCCTTGAGGTAGAAGAGTTCAACAAAAAAGTCATTACGGAACCATTCAACAAGGTTGTCTGTGAAGCACTTGCTCAGCACATCGATCCCGGGATGCCTGGCAAGACGCTGATCTTCTGTGCCACCGACAAACATGCGGATATGGTCGTGACGTTGCTCAAGGATGCTTTCCAGGATCTGTATGGTGAGATCGAGGATGATGCAGTCACCAAAATTACCGGTGCCGCTGACAAACCGTTGCAGCTTATTCGTCGTTTCAAAAATGAGCGGCTGCCGAATGTGGCGGTAACCGTCGATCTTCTGACCACCGGTATCGATGTGCCGGAGATCTGCAATCTGGTTTTTCTGCGTCGAGTAAACAGTCGAATCCTTTACGAACAGATGCTGGGCCGTGCCACCCGCCGTTGTGACGAAATCGGCAAAGAGGTTTTCCATATCTTTGATGCCGTTGATCTCTATTCAGGGCTGGCACCGGTCATCAGCATGAAACCGGTAGTGGTCAACCCCAATATCACCTATACGCAACTTGTGCAGGAGATCATCCAGCACAAGGATGAGGCCATCAAGACCCAGGCCCGCGATCAAATCATCGCCAAGCTGCAACGCAAAAAACGCCATATGAACGACAAGGCGCTGAGCGATTTTGAAACCTACACCGGTATGACACCTGATGCTTTCATAGAGAAACTTAAACGAGAGTCTTTGGACGACATAGCCGGTTGGTTCACCAATAAGCCTGATCTGGGCGAAATTCTGGAACGGGACTTCAGCACCCATAACCCGATCATGTTTGTCTCGGATCATCAGGATGCACTCATTGGTGTTGATCGTGGCTACGGCAGCACCCAGAAACCGGAAGACTATCTGGAAAGCTTCCGGAAGTTCATTTCCGATAACAGCAACCGTATTCCGGCACTGTTGACCGTGCTGCAACGTCCCCGAGAGTTGACCCGCAAAGATCTGAAAGCCCTGCTCATGGAACTGGACCAGAAAGGATTCACCGAGAAAAACCTGGAGACAGCCTGGCACCAGATGACCAACCAGGATATTGCTGCCCGGATTATCGGTTTCATCCGTCAGGCTGCTCTGGGTGATGCCCTCATCCCGTGGGATCAGCGGGTGGATCAAGGCGTTGGTAAAATTCTCCAAAAGCGTAATTGCACCCCGGTCCAAAAGCAGTGGCTCTCCCGTATTGCCGCCCAGATGAAACGGGAAACCATCGTTGACCGTGAAGCCTTTGACATAGGGGTATTCAAAACTGAGGGTGGCGGATACAAGCGGATCGACAAAATTTTCAATGGCCAGCTGGAAACAATTCTTGGAGAGATCAACGACGCTCTTTGGGCCATGCAGGCTTAAAATTCAATTCAAATATCGAGGTATCAGTTGAGTATAAATCAAGACATCGTTGGTAAGCTGTGGAACATGTGCAACATCCTCAAGGATGACGGCGTAACCTATCACCAGTATGTAACGGAGCTCACCTACCTTCTCTTCCACAAGATGGCCAAAGAGACCGACCAGGAAAGTCAGCTCCCCGTTGGCTACCGATGGGATGATCTTGAAGCAAAATCAGCTCCCGAACGACTGGAGTTCTACAAGATTCTCTTGATCCATCTGGGCAGCCAGGGTACCCGCCTGGTCAAAGAGATCTTTGCCAATGCCAGCTCATTTATCAAAAAGCCTGCCACACTCAGCACCCTGGTTACCGAAATTGACAAGCTCGATTGGTACTCGGCCAAGCAGGAAGGACTGGGCGACCTGTATGAAGGATTGCTGGAGAAAAACGCCAACGAGAAGAAATCCGGTGCCGGGCAGTATTTCACCCCCCGTGTGCTGATCGATGTGATGGTTGAACTGATGAAGCCGCAACTGGGCGAGGTGATCCAGGACCCGGCCGCCGGAACCGGCGGCTTTCTTATCTCGGCCAATCATTATATTCGCGAACATGTGGATATCTACACCCTTTCTGAGAAGGAGTATGACCGCTATAAAAACAAGACCTTTTACGGCATGGAGCATGTGCAGGATACTCACCGCTTGGCTCTGATGAACATGATGCTTCACGGTCTTGATTCTGCTGCGGAAGAGACGGGGATGATCTACGGCGACACCCTTTCCCCCGATGGTCAGAAACTCCCCAAGGCAGATGTGATTCTCACCAATCCCCCCTTTGGTACCAAGAAAGGTGGTGGTCTGCCGACCCGTGACGATTTTACCTATCCTACCAGCAACAAGCAGCTTGCCTTTCTCCAGCATATCTACCGTGCCCTCAAGCCGGGTGGCCGTGCCGCCGTCGTGTTGCCGGATAACGTGCTCTTCGAGGGTAACGTGGGTAAGCAGATTCGTCAGGATTTGATGGAAAAATGCAATCTGCACACGATCCTACGCCTTCCCACCGGCATTTTTTATGCTCAAGGGGTTAAGACAAATGTGCTCTTTTTCTCTCGTGGGAACGTTGACAAGGGGAATACCAAACAGATCTGGGTGTACGATCTGCGCGCCAATATGGAAAATTTCGGCAAGCGGACACAGTTGGGGGAAGATCACTTCAAGGAGTTTACTGACTGTTATGGAGATGATCCACTAGGACCCGCTAAGCGCAAGGATCTTGGTGAGGAGAGCCGTTTCCGCTGCTTCACGCGGGAGTGGATCAGGGACAATAAGGATGACAGCCTGGATATTTCCTGGTTGCGCGACGAATCGGACGGCAGTAGCGATACTCTTCCGGAACCGGAGGTGCTGGCGCGGGAAGCCATGAGCGTCTTAGAAGGGGCCATGGCAGCTTTGCAGGATATTCTGGCACAATTGGGAATTGATGTTGAGGGGGAGTTGGTGTGAGTGAACTTCCAGAACATTGGACTAAGGCAACTCTTGCTGACTTAACCGAAGTCATTAAGAACGGACTTGTCTCCAACCAAAATAAAGAAGGAAAAGGTTTCCCTGTCACGAGAATAGAAACAATTGCTCAAGGTAATATCAACGAAAAACGTTTAGGTTATTCTGCTGATTTATCTGCTGAAGCAATAGAAAACTACCGTCTCATGCCAGGCGATATTCTTTTAAGCCATATAAATAGTCCAGCCCATCTCGGAAAAACCGCCGTCTACAGAGGTCACCCCTCTAATCTCTTTCACGGGATGAACCTCCTTTTAATTCGTTCCAACATGTCAATTGTTTGTCCTTATTACTTCGAATATGGCCTCAAATATCTACGGATGACTGGCGTTTTCGAGCTAAATGCTCAACATGCAGTGAATCAAGCATCTATAAACCAAAAAAAACTAAAATCATTTGGACTCCCACTTGCTCCCCTCAACGAACAAAAACGCATCGCCGACAAGCTGGATCAACTGCTGGCTGTTGTTGATTCCTGCAAGACCCGCCTCGACACAATTCCCGGCATCATCAAACGTTTTCGTCAGTCTGTGCTTGCTGCTGCTACCTCTGGAGAGTTGACGGCGGATTGGCGGGAAGAACTAGAAAATAATGACTGGAGGACAGTAACCGTCGGGAGCCTGTGTGAACAATCTTTCTATGGACCTCGTTTTGGAAAGGACGAGTACACGACAGACGGGATACCTACAATCCGAACCACCGACATGACTCGTGACGGTCGTATAGAGATAACGAGTAGTACTCCAAGAGTTAGTGTCCCAGCGAACAAGCTTGATAACTTCAAAGTAGAAAAAGGTGATTTACTAATCACCAGAACCGGTTCAATTGGGATTATGGCTGTGTTTGATGGCGATTATGTAGCCATGCCAAGTGCTTACTTGATTCGCTTCCGTTTCACCAAGGTTATACTTCCGCGATATATGTTTTATTGCTTGATGGCACCAGCAGGGCAAGAGATGCTCGGGTTGTCTACTACCGCCATAACTCAGCCAAACATAAATGCAGAAGCAATTAAGCGTATCAAAATTGAACTGCCCAGCATAAAAGAACAGCAAGAAATCGTCCGCCGCGTCGAAGCCCTCTTCGTCGTTGCCGACCACTTCGAAGCCCGCTACCAGACAGCTCGTGCTCAAGTCGATCAACTGACTCCGTCACTCCTGGCCAAAGCCTTTCGCGGTGAACTGGTGCCGCAAGACCCGAATGATGAACCGGCGGAGAAACTGTTAGAGCGGATTCGGGCTAAGAAGGATGCGGCTCCCACAAAACAGTCCTCCCGGCGAAAGAGCACCTTATGAAAAATGCAATGTTTTGTGGTATTGAGTATTATTTTAGAAAAATATGCGACAAAATTCTTGCATATGATATTCTATTTGATATCATGCATGGCCTTGAGGTGACCGGTCATGGCAGATAAACGCCTGGTGAAGTTGGTAAAAAGCATACTGGGAAACCCAAAAGCGGTTGATTTTGAAGCGTTATCGCGACTACTTGAAGGTTTTGGGTTTGATCGTAGGCAGCCGAGTGGTGGTAGCAGTCATTACATTTTTCGTAAGCCAGGCACTATGCCAATCTCGGTTCCAAAAGATAAACCGGTAAACAAGAAATACGTAACGCAGGTGATTCAGTTGCTGAATCTGGAGGAATGGTATGAAAAGAACAGTTGAAGAGTATATGGCACTTCCCTACACCATTGAAATCACCCCCGATGAAGGTAGCTATTTTGTAAAGATCAAGGAATTTGAAGGCTGTATGTCGGTCGGAAATACCAAAGCAGATGCCATGGCAATGATTGAAGACGCCATGCGTGAGTGGTTGGCAGTCGCGCTTGAAGATAAACTCGACATACCACTTCCGGAAGCAATGCAACCAGATCGTTACAGCGGGAAATTCCCCTTGCGCATGCCCAAAATGTTGCATAAGAAGTTGGCAGAAAGTGCAGACAGCGATGGAATTAGTCTGAATCAGTACATGATCATGCTTCTTTCAGAGAGAAACGCTTTTGCCGAGGTAAAAAGAATGTTGGTGGAAAGAGCTCCGCAACCATGTGAAGAGCCTGAAGTTGAACCAGCCATGACATATACCGGGGCCAGTTGCAAGGTTCTGCCATTTTACAATCGCCAATTGAAAGTTGTTGGAGCGTAGCCAATGGAAAAACGATATGTAGAGTTTATTGAAGGTCTTGAGCTGCTGGATATTTATCTTGGTAGTTCCAGTTTCAAAAGACATGCCTTCCCTGATCCGGAAAAATATCCGGAGGTTAGAGCAAGCCTTGCACCAGGCAAAACAGTATATGCTCAAACCAAAACAGAACTGCATGTAGACCAAGAGATGAGCTTTCTTCTTGAAGAGGTTGCAAAAAGCAGAAAAAAGACGCGAAAAATCTTTGAGCTGAGCGGTGTTTTTACGTTGGTTTATAAGACTACAGCGCCAATGGACGACGAGATGTTCGAATTGTTTAAGAAAAGTAATATACCAGTTAATCTGCATCCATATATGCGGGAACTAATCCACAACACCATGACACGAGCCGGAATGCCATCATTCACCTTACCGGTGTTGAAAATTAAACGCTGAATTTGTTCTCAAAATTATCAAGGGCGACCAGAAACGGTTGCCCTTTTTATTATTCAAGCTGAGAGAGAAGTTCGAACAACTATTAAATAGCTGAAGCCGCCCTTTGGGGACGGCTTCGTTACTATTTCTACACATGGCAGATGAGCTGAATTCAGTTTACATTTTGGTTATATGTTGTCAATTGATTATTTCAGAGCAAATGCCTTTAACATCTTAATAAATGTATGAAAGCAGTATATCGAGGTCAATTTGATGGTCGATCAAAGCCATTCGCTTCATTCATCCCTCCGGGAAAAAATCCTTGAACACCTCTTCATCGGAGAGGTTCTTAAATCCCTTTGGAAAAAGAATATACGTGATATTGAGGTGCTTAAGGCCGAGGTTGATAGTGGCGGGTATGATGTCGTTATTTCATGCGGTGGTTCAATCCGATATATCCAGCTAAAAGCTTCATACAGGGGTGCCACTACCAGCTCGCAAAAAATCCAGCTTTCTCTCGGTTGCAAACCAAGTGGCTGCGTAATCTGGATGCAGTTTGATCAAGAGACTCTCGAATTGGGACCCTTCTATTGGTTTGGAGGAGAACCAGGCAAGCCGCTGCCTGATATCACGGACAAAACAGTTGCAAAGCATACGAAGGGTAATAAAGAAGGGGTAAAGCTTGAAAGACCGAATCTGAGAGTACTGAGTAAAGCCGATTTTACAAAGCTAACCATTATTGATGAAGTCGTTTTCAGACTTTTTGGAATTTAGGAGGATGCTGTGAATACTAACCCTGAAGAAGCAAATAAATTGTGGGATGATTTTCTCATAGCGTGGCCCATTGATCGTGTGAAATCGATGTCTCTGTCTGAATACACCAATGTGGGCAATGATGACACGTTCACCTACTGGATAGAATCCAGGCTTGAATCTTTGGGGAGCATTTGGGGTGGTTCATCATTCAAATTTGGTGTCTACGAACGAAAAAACACCGAGCAGGCTGAAAGTGGGCGGGGCAGGTCCTTTGGAGAAAAGTACGCGTGGTATTCAAAATATGGCGAATCTGCCGAGCAAGCATTTGAAAAGGTAAAAAGCCTTATTGTTCAAATCGTAGAAGCTGCAAGCCTAGGGGATTTAGAAACTATTGATGGAATCGACATTGGCGATGCTTACAAATGGAAAATAGCATTTCATTACCAGGATAGATCTAACCCGAAGATAGTAGACATATTTATTAAAGCGGCCCTTGCGTATTTCCTTAAAGATGAATCAGATTCAACTAAACCTTTTAGCTACCTATACTCAAAAGTATTTGCAAAAAAACCATCACATCAATCCATCTTTGAATACACCGACGATGTCTGGAATCTATGGAACAGTGCTTTAAGAATCTGGAAAATTTCTCATGGCACTTCCGACTTCAGCGTTGCTGCCGTACACGATCATTTAAGAGCTGGAATAATATCTCTGCATAAGGATACTGCAAAGAGCCAGGGAGAGGCATTTAAACGTGAGGTTCGCCAAGGTGACTTGTTTTATCTATGCCATGGTAATGATGAAATATTGCTTGTAGGTAAGATTGTTTCGGATGTCCAAGACAATTCATCTTTTAAGGAAAACTGGATTGCAAGAAAATATGAGGTGTTGAAAGTTTCTAAAACCAAAAACAGCTATTCAGGCGAAAAGAAGGGTTGGGCTCCAAATTACAACTCGACACTTAAATTAGTACCATCCATTGAACTTGGCCAATTTGAAAACCTGATCTTAAAACCATTTTTTCACAGTACACTTGCAGAACTGGCTGCAATCAAGGCGGGAGAACTACCAGCGGAGACTGTTGCAGAGGCTTCTGAAAGTTACGTTTCAACGACACCAGCAATACCACAGGAAATTAAACCTGCTGTAAACCTTATCCTTTATGGTCCTCCTGGGACAGGTAAAACTTTCTATCTTACTGAATATTTCAAAGAATACACAACGAGCACATCCGGCGAGTCTGAAGAGGCATATCTGTCCCGACTCGTTGCAGATAAGCCTTGGTGGCAGATCGTTGGTGCAGCTGTGCTTGATATGCACAGAATCAAGGTCCGTGACTTGCTGAAACATCGGCTTGTGGTGGCAAAGTTGTCACAATCAGACATTAAAAATCCCGGAGCACGCCTGTGGGCAACATTGCAAAGCCATACTGTTCAAGAGTGTGATCAGGTAAATTATCAGAAAAGGCTTTATCCTCAAGTGTTTTCGAAAGATGCGAGCTCAGTTTGGTCAATCAAGGCGGATCTGCTCCCGGAGGTCGCACCTGAGATCGTTGACCTTAAAAATGAAGCTGAAAATGTCCCCTCAACTGAGACAATAAAACGATATGAGTTTGTAACTTTCCATCAGTCGTATGGCTATGAAGAGTTTGTTGAAGGCATCCGTCCGATTACAGATATTGAAGACGACGAAGAAAGCGGCATTAAGTTTCGAATTGAGCCAGGAGTGTTCAAGAGAATTTGCCAGCGAGCCGAAAAAGATCCATCAAACAACTATGCCATTTTTATTGATGAGATTAACCGTGGCAACATTAGCAAGATTTTTGGCGAACTGATTACACTTGTAGAACTCGACAAGCGTATCGGTGCCAAAAATGAATTAAGAGTTAAACTCCCCTACTCAAAGCCAGAGTTCGGGGTCCCGGCAAACCTTTCCGTTATCGGCACCATGAACACCGCTGACCGTTCAATAGCCTTTATTGATATTGCCCTACGCCGCCGTTTTCAGTTCAAGGAGATGATGCCTGATCTTGAACTTGTCGAAAATATTGTTGGTGCAATCGGTGGTGTCAGCGTGAAAACACTGCTTGGTACGATAAATCGTCGTATTGAATTTCTTTACGACCGGGACCACATGATCGGTCACTCATATTTTCTTGAATGCCGTTCACTTGCTGATCTGAGAGACACAATCCTTAAAAATATCATTCCGCTTCTGCAAGAATATTTCTATGGTGACTGGGAGAAAATATGCCTTGTGCTCGGCTGCGGTAATAATGGGAATGGTGGTTCTTCTAAGAATCCATACCCGGTTATCAGGGCTGAAAAGCTTGTAGAAAAGGATATTCTCGGATTTGACCATCAGGATTATGACGATTGCTACCGTTTTGAGGTTAAATCGGAATTTATTGAGTCTACAGGTGAAGCGCTGGAGCGTTTCCTCGTATCGCTTTACAAAGACCACTCTAAGAAAGCGGATTCTCAAGAAGAATAAATGCGCTATCTCAAAGTGACTGAATACGAGCGTATACCACGCTCTGATCAAAACAGAAAACTCCTGGCGCAGCTCCAAGGTTTTGATGAGCAGTGGAGTCGTTCTGCTGGAGATACAGTTTTTGATTGGAATGATCGACGTTTCGTCAAAGCAAAGAATTTCGTCGGGGTCATTGCCGTTCCGGGTGGTGCCATCGAAATTCTGCCCAAAATTGATAAGCCGGATAAAGAGGGTAAGGAGCGAGCGCAACAGAATCTTCTGTATATGCTGTCTTTGACGAGAAAGATTGTTGGTGAAGAGCGCGATTTGGCCGCTATCGGCAAACAAAAGATGCCGCTCCTTGATCAACTTATCGCACTTTTTGCTGAAAAGACGCTGAAAGAACTCAAGCGTGGGATCAACCACACCTACGTAACCCGAGAAGAGAATCTGTATCGTCTTAAGGGTAAACTCCTGGTCGGTCAACATGCAGTTAAAAATGCAGTACATCAGGAACGTGTCTATTGTCGTTACGATGATTTTATTTCTGATACGCCATTAAACAGAATTCTCAAGTCCGCATGCCGCAAACTGCTCTCTGTTTCAAGTTCAACTACAGCACAAAAAAAACTCAGAGAAATAGTTTTCCTTCTGGATGAAGTGCAGGATCTTGAAATTGCAGATCATCACTTCTCTGATATCCATTACAACCGAAATACTGAACGGTTTAAACCACTCATAAGTTTTTCGATGCTTGTAATAAAAGGGATGAGTCCAATATGGACAAAAGGCAAGGAAGTCTCGTTCTCGCTGCTTTTCCCAATGGAGCAATTGTTTGAGGAGTTTATTGCACGTTACATTTATCGCTATGCTGAAGACTTCGATTTATTACGAGAGAATATCCACATACAAGCAGTAGGCCGCAGGGAATGGTTGCTCAAAAGGGAACATGACAGCCGTGATAAATTCCGGCTAAAACCTGATCTGATTATTGATAACAAGCAGGGAAACCTTCGGTTGATCCTGGATACGAAGTGGAAACATCTAAAGTCTGACGAAGAGGACAGCACTAACGGCGTATCGCAGGCTGATATTTATCAACTCTATGCCTATGCCCATCGGTACAAATGCCCAGAAAATATTCTGCTCTTTCCTTCTGTAGACGGTGTTACAGCCAAGTCATATACCATCATTGAAGGTTATTGCAGCGATAAGATCAGAGTCGAATTTATCAAACTTGATCGGAATCTGAGGGCAGAAGGCAAAGAATTCCGTGAAGAGCTTAACAACATATTGAAACTTACGATTGTTGATTAAGATCTGAATCAACTCAAATCGGTGCCTTTTCCACCCTTCCCAGGCAGTACGACTTATCTTGTCTCACCTCCATGGTATATTTGATCCACATAATTGAACTGAAATTTGGAGGGTTACATGACTGATTTAACCTGGCAAAAGATTCTTGTTGTGGGATGCGAAGGTGGAGACGTACAGATTCTTGGACATAAACGAAATGATGGTTGGATATTCAAAATGGCTACGGATGAATCCTCATTGGCTGCAATTTTTGATGAGGAGGATCTCCCAGGTGAACTTACATCAGAATCGGGGATTGTTTCTTCATGGGAAGAAGCGCTTAAACTGATAGATCAATATCAATGGGCTTCAATGCACCCTGTCGAGGCTCACCCAGAATTTG
>CAJBRY010000803.1 GCA_903958085.1 uncultured Geobacteraceae bacterium | reverse complement strand
TCCCTCTCTTGATTGATAGATTAAGTGCTTGATGAAAAAAGAAATAAAAATAATCCATTCTTCTTTGATGAAACTCCCTACCTAAAGGCGATGCTTTTACTGGTTTGAATATTTCGTTATTCCCTTTCTGACCTATATATGGTGGATTCCCAATAACCACACCAAAACCATCCTCAATACCAAACATCCAATATTTATCAAAAAAAAGAGCATGAGTGTTTTGGTCGTAGGGATTCCAATTAGCGATTTGGTCGGCTGATGTAGCAGGGAAACCCGTATTTATTAACTCTTCTGCAATTTGTTCGCGTAATATCTTATCACGATCACGGTACTTACGCTTGGTTTCAGGTGTACGGGCGCTGAAATGACGGTGGCGGATATCTTCTAGCTGCTTTTCTAAAGTATAAACGCTATCAGGTTTAAAAGTTGAAGTAGTATCCAACCCGATCAAAGTATTCGCAGCAACAAACTTGGTTTCAAGATTAGGTAAGGGTTTAATGCCTAGATTTGGCAAATCACTATTGGGATCTTGTTCGCAAATGAGCGAAATAAAAAACCGAAGCTTCGCTATCTGAACGGCAATGGGCTGAATATCCACCCCATAAATGCAGTTCTCGATCAGAAACAGCTTACGCCCGTAGTCGTTGGAATTGTTTTCAAAAGCTTCCAAAATTTCTTTGAGGAATGTGGCAAAATTATCAGCATCGCTTCCCTCCATAGTATTTTGTAACTCTTTTTGAGCCTTCTCCATTTGCAAGTATTTCCACTTCCTGTTGTCAGGATCGACTTTCTGCAGTATATGAACCAATTGCTGAAGAACACCCATCGGGAATGCCCCTGATCCACAGGCAGGGTCGAGAACCTTTATTTCATCTATGACTTCCATCAGGTAATGTACTTCTTTGGGCTCAAACACAGGATCAGCATCGCTGTATGAAAGCAAGTCTGCAACTTTTTGCTGCAATAACTCCTTCTGAGAGCTTATATATTCTTCAATTTCGGGTGGTGTACCAATACTAATGTCGTTAGGATCATCATCCTTTGTTTGCCAACAGTATTCTAATTTATCTGTCAATTTCTGAACCAAATAGACTTTCAAGCTCTCATCCACCATGTAATGGACAATTTCACGAGGCGTATAGAATGAGCCAGTTTGCTTGCGTGCGGTGGTTTTGGTTTCGGGATTGTAACTTGCCAACAGGTTTTCAAAAACTTTTCCCAGCAATTCGGGGTCGAGAGCTACCTGTATATCAAGAGGTGTATTTTCTTCAACTGTAAAATTGTAACTGTTTAAAATATCAATAATTCCGCGTATTTTCAAATGTGTTTGGCGATTATCATCATAAGCCAGGCTCAAATCAACATCGACAGCGCCACCAAAGAATAAATAATCAGGAACGACTATATTATTATCGTCTCTGTCGGAAAATCCATCCACTCGAATGATTTTTTCATTCCCCTGTTGTGTTTTTTCTGTCAGATGGGGCTTATCGAGACATTCGAATAGCCCGCCATTAAGAAATGGGATATTACCGAAAAGTTCTAAAGCCCTGGATGGTTCCTTGAAATAATTTTTATAACGATATAGGTTAGTGATGTTATAATGTTGTTTTTCATTTCGGAATGCACGCTTACCCATTTCCTGGTTTAGTGTGGCGAAAAACAGATTTTGCAAGATGGATTTATAGTAAGTGCTATCGTTCCTATCATTCAGGTTTAACAGGGATAATGCCTCTTCTTTATTGAAAAGGACATCTGGGACGAGTTTTTTCTGTTTAAGGAACCAAACAAAGATGAGCCGGGTTATAAGGCGTATTGTGTTGGTAGAATTTCGTATGTCCTTATCGGACTCGGCATCATTGGGAAATTCAATTTTGGTCAACGCCCAGAAATACCAGTTGCTCAATTCACGGTAAAAGTCTTTTGTAAGCGTATCGACCGAGAAGGCTTTCTCGATTTCACTTAGTGAAACGCGGGTATCAAAAAGGTCAGTGGACGATTTGATTGATGTAAATCGTTCGGCAGCTGTTCTGCAATGTTGATT
>CAJBRY010000802.1 GCA_903958085.1 uncultured Geobacteraceae bacterium | reverse complement strand
GACTGGCTCTTCGCCAATTATAGTATTTCTATCTTTATCTTGCATATTATAAATGTCTGTATTCTGTATGTTATATCTATGCCCTACTGGGCTTTAATTGTTTTCTGTTAACTGCTTGGACCCACTGAGCCAACGTGTTCGCTGGCACATAGGCTCACAGCACGACCAGAACGTTCTGGTCCCACTGAACACATTTTCATTTTGGTGTTTATCTTTCGGGCGTTGGATTTGTGCCCGGGCCGAATTTGAGTTTGATTTCAGCCAGATTCTTTAAAAGTTTTTGAATCTTGAAATTAGGATAACAGCCTCTAATGGTTGTGTCAAGCCCCCGTTGTATCTTTAAGTTTGAAGTTGGAGTAATGAACGAGGGAAAGCAAAACTCCCAATGTTCCAAGGTCAATCCATGTGCAACCCAGACTCACGGTAAGCATCCAGGGAGTGTTGGGGTGTAGAGAGCATAAGCATTCAAGGCAACAAGCAAGCTCTGAACCTTTGCAGGAACAGAGCTTGTGAACATATATTTACTAGTGCGAATCGTGCTCAAAAATGGCAGATAGAATTACCTTGTCCGACGCTACTACAGTCGGCTAAGCCTTGTGGTGATTACTGCTGAATCACCATGATGTGCTCCTTGCCAAACTCCAGCATATCACCATTGCTCAGTCCGTGTCGTCCTATTGTCTTTTGCGATGCTGTTGCAGTGTTCGTGGATGATTCGGGTGTTTTGCGCTTTCATATTTGTACTCATTCTATTTGTTTTATCGCCGCTCGTTTGATCCGGCCGAGCAGCTGTTATGGCCGGTTGTTGATTCTTTTCGGGATCTGCGTTTGCATGAGAGCATTACTATACTCTGTTGCTGAACTTACTGGTTACCTTGTTTGCCTTCGCCTTCAGCTATTTCAGCGTGTCCTCGGGGATGCAGGTGTCCTGCTGCCAAAGAAGATTGTGCACGAATTCATTCCCAGTAGCGGACGGGAAATGGTCTTTGTTTGCGAATGTTGTCATTTTAGTATTTTTCAGTATTGATGATATTGAAGGGCCAGGCCCCGGTTGCAACGAGGCCCGGCTTGCTCGTGTTCACTAGGCGGCTGCCGCCATGTCGCTCGGTGATTCAACTGTTTCCGCAGGAGCTTTCGTGGCTGCCCCGGCAGGCACAGGCAACAGCACACTGACCACGGCAACCACGCGGCCGCCGGATGTCCGCTTGTGGACGACGTAGGCACGGCACTTGTGACCTACGAAGCTTTCCGGTTCGATACCCTCCTCGACTTGCTTGGTGGTGAACTCGCTGCCGTTCAGTAGCTCCAGGTCTTTCCGGAGCCCGCCAGTGTCAAACGACGTTGGGCTCTCCTTCTGGACGGTATGCTTGTTCCCCTCCAGTTCGGTCTCAAAGTGGAGGATGCATTTCTTGTTCTCGTTCTTGTAGCTGACCTCTTTTAGCTCTGCGGTGTATTCGCCTTCAGGAGCCAGAACGGTCATTTTCTTTGTTGCTTTAATGTTCATTTGTTTTGTTTTTTGTTACGGCATTAACCGGTGCCGCATTGTCGAACCGGCCGACTTGCAACTACTTTCCTGGTGGTGCATGTCGGAGTAAGGCCACCGGGAAATTAAGTCATGACTGGCGATTTAGGCGGCAGCGGGGTTTGATTCCATCAGACTGTTCCATTCTTGATCCGAGTTTCGGTCAGGAACTGCCTGCCCCGCCTGAAAGAAGCCGCCCAGGGCCTCTTCCAAAACGGACTGATCGGTCAGATTATTATCGATTCCTGAGTAATCGTCCTTCGTAAGAGCGACTTTTCTCGTCTGTTCGGCATGTTTCTGGCCGCAGTTCAACGGGAGGAGCAGCTTCTGCAATTTAGTAATCTTATCGTTCAGTATATTTTGCATATTTTGTGTTTTAATGTGTTGAGTTTTTGTATTACTGATGTGCCAGACCTGAGGCATCGGGCCTGGGTCGCAATTCTCTTAGTCGGTTGATCCATCAACGGAGTTGTTTTGAGCCTGGAGCAGGGAATTCAAATAGTGCCGGATGCTCTGCAGGTGCCATAATCGCTTGGAAAACTTCTGCCCAGGACGTCTCAGCGACACGGATTTCACCAACCCATGTCGATCGAGATCATAAAGCTTTCCACGTTTTATGGAGTAAATTCGCCGGACGGCTTGGTGATCGCCCCATTCTGGAACAACACTGCTGCAGTCGGCTGCCTGCACTGGGGCAATGGTAAATAAACTGTTTTTCACAACTTAATTAAATGCTGGGAACGTTGCGTCAGCTGCAACCGAAGGGACAGGCAGTAGGATGGGCTGGACATTAACTCCTAGGATACTACTCGTCAACGCACCCTCCCGAACTAGTGCGGCGGTGAATTCTGAGCCAGCCGAACAGCAAATTTGCCTCAACTGCGTAATCGACAGGTGAATTGCTATGGGCCGTGAAGGTCCATCCGCCAACACGCCCTGTCTGCACTCCAACCCAGGGAGCAATGGTCTCGAACAGTCATTGGCTGGGCCTGTGATTGGTTGTCGTCTAACAGTATTCATATCAGTTGCACAATTTTGTTCTTGCCGTTATCTACTCGTGCGCAATTCGTTCGGTGAATCCGCCATATTTCGTTCGCACTCGGTAAGGCATTTTGGCCTTCAAGATACATGGCGTGAATGGCCCGCCATTTCCGCCAACTTTTTTCAGCCAATTTCGAGAAACTGATGTCCATCTGTAAGCCATGTGAAGAACTACCGAGAAACCCGCCACAATTGTGAATTTCCAGCTTGGCAATCGGAACCGGGTTTTGTTAACCTTGAACTATGAACGATGTGACAACGATTCTGGAAAGATTAGGTTCTGGTAAAGACCCTAATGCCGCTGATGATTTGGCAAAGCTGGTCTATGAAGAGCTGCGTGGAATGGCCAAGGCAAAGATGGCGAGAGAAAAGCCTGGGCATACACTTCAGGCCACGATTTTGGTCAACGATGCTTGGCTGAAACTATTTCCAGAGGGCCAAAGCCCAGCGTTTGAAAGCCGCGGTCACTTTTTCGCTGCCGCTGGAAAAGCTATGCGTCGCATTCTTGTTGACCATTCGCGACGCAGAAACGCACTGAAGCGGGGTAAACGCGTGGAGATGTCAACAACCGAGTTCGATCAGATCGTCCACCCAGCTCCTGATGGGTTGATCGAGGCGGTGGATGAAGCGTTAAAGTGCTTCAGCATGGTTGATTCCACTACCGTCGAACTCGTCAATTTGCGGTTTTTTGTTGGCTTGACCATGAAGGATGCTGCGGAAGCACTAGGCGTTTC
>CAJBRY010000801.1 GCA_903958085.1 uncultured Geobacteraceae bacterium | reverse complement strand
TCGGGCAGGAGCGTTATCTATTTCACCTCCCAGAAGCGGTCGTTCATAGGCACGGATTGATGATGCTCGGGTGACGCTTCCTAACCCATAAGAGTCATATCAGATTCCCGTTAACGGACGCTCAACAGCAATTCGAGCCAGCTCCTTTGATTTGAGTTCCGAAACTAGGATTAGCAGGCTCTGAAGGTGCAGAACGGTGGTCAAAGAGTTAATCCAATCTCTTCCAAATCTCTCCGGCTTCCACAATCTCGACAAATCGTGCCGCAGAGAAACCAGTTGAAAACATCATGTTGGTCACTTCTTGTGGAATCTGTTCAGCTTCAACCAGCAACTGGCACTCATCGCGCAGAATTACGTGCAGTGATTCCAGTGAAACTACTAGGAAGCCATCGACCCAGTGCTGATCCAATTCAATGGAAGAATCCACAATCCATGCGTGCAAACGGATGCCCTTGTTGATATCTGAGCATTCAAGTTTTTTGCGAAGTATCTCATCTCGCTTTAGCGCAGCTTCAACCGCTACCCGTTTTCGACCCAACTGGTAAGCTGCCTTGCGCAGGGTATTGGTTCGATGCAACCAAATCTCGCGCACATTAGAACGAATGTAACCGGACTTGACTTCCAGCAACAGTGCCAACCCATCGCGATAACAGATCAAATCGACTTCACCCGGATCTTCTTGGTCAATATGCTCGGGCTGATACCCCACTATCACGGTAAACCCGCGCTGTCGCAATTGGTCCGCTAGTCTCTGTTCGATCCGGCGTGTCTCCATCATTTGACCAGTTCTCCGTGCGCCGATGCGGCGAAGATTATTGACCACTGCGGTCAAGTTGTTCTGTTGTGCTACCACCCAAGGAAACTGAAAGTTATAGCGTCCGATTTTGTAGAAAGGTCGTTCGTACAACGTTGGAACCGGCAATTGCGGTTGCTCTTTAAGGCCATTTGAAACGGCTTTAAGATCGTTCGTCCAGAAATCTAGGATTGCCTTGGCGGCCAAGCTACTGCCTTGGGGATATTCGCGACAAACAGTCCACCCTGTCGTTCTTTTGACTTTTTGGTCTTCTTCGGCCCAAGTCATCGGAAACCGATTCTCCCCGTTGACCAATCCATTGAACGCCAGTTTATTCAACGCTTTGGACACAATACCAAACTCGGCGTAGTGCTTCTGAAACGGTTGAACGTAGTCGCTCTGGAAGAAAGCCGAATGCAATTCACTTGATAGCAAGGTCTGAAAGAGTCTGGCACGTCCACCACCGGCCAGTTCAATCTCCTCATCTAACCCATAAATCTCTTGCAGCTGCAGTTCACTGCGTACTGCCTTGATATAGGCCAACGTGTTCAATTCGTGACTCTCTTTACTGCCGATCTGGATTTCTGCCATCCCTCGATCAATGAATTCACGAATGCCTCGATTCATCCAGTAGCGCCACAGCGCCTGATATTTCTGTTCGGTGTGCCGCCAAGTGCGAGTGCCGTATTCAGTCTCGTTATAGATAACTGGTTTTCCAGGTTCCAACTGATAGCGACACTCGGGGTCAAAGCAAAACCAGTCGATTGAGCCTTCGTATTCAATGCGTTCTTTGGTCGCCGCAATCAGTACGGCAAAGGCTTCAATGTTGTCCACACACTCCTGCGTTATCGCGGGGGAGGGGAAAATGATGGGCGACAAGTGTTGTTTTAGCGACTGACCAAGGCGCACTTCGTTAAGATTGAAATCCTCGTCACTACATGTCCTCAGCTTGTCAGAAATGATGCGGTTATAAACGCGCCAATAGTCTTCTGCTGTATCGTCTATCCCGCTTGGTATTAGCCGCTCGTACGCCAATACACTGAGGTAGGACAATGTTTCCAGTAACGAGAGGTAGCCAAGCTGTTTGTGAGCTCTTTGGATTTGTTCATCAAAAGGCTTGAGCTGTTCAAGAAGGCGATCACAAACACCGATGAAGATGCGCCATTCTTCCCCTTGAGTCCGCTCTCGAAGAAGTTTCCAAAGCTCGGAGTCACTACGGGTGAAAAGTTTGGAATAGCGGATTGCCCACCTAAGGATACCCGGAGCCGAGTGAGATAGATGTTCTAGCAGCTCTGTCGAGATAGCACCTTCATGGCGCAGAATCCGGCTCAACGCCAAGGCGGATATTTTTGATGCATTTACGATTTCCGCATCTCGCCAGAATGGTGCAGCCGCCAAACCGGCCGCACGATCAAGCCAAGAGTGCTTCTTGCCATCTGGACGCTGATTTAAGAATTGGTTTAGCACTTCATCCAACGCATGGCTGTTGTTGTCCAGTTGCTGGTGTTCAGTGAAAACGGCTAGATAATGTTGCAGGCAACGATTGGCATTTCTACTGAGTTCGGACAAGTTAATTCCCTAACGAATTTGCAATTTCATCTGCACGCCAACTTCTTTTAGTGATACCAGTTCGTCATTCTGGTTCTTTGGCAGGAATACGCCCTGATGCCAGCGAGCCTTGAACCCGTGACCAGACTAGCCATATCGCATTACCGTTGACGCTAACAAACGGAAGGGCGGCAAACAGCTTTAGCTAGCCGGATTGTTGGTATTCACAAATGACTCCTGCTGGCCGACCTGCGTCCTTCGATCATTCTCTCGGCCCATGTCTGCATCGCTCCCCATAAGGGACGCACGCTACATGACTGCACGTCAAAGGACAATATGCCATTTGGCCTATATATTCTTTTCCGTTGTGCTATCAGATTTTTTATTGCAGGATTCGGCAACTCGGATGGCCGCTTCCGAGAGCATTGCAGACATGCATGTTAGGAAGGCAAAGAGTCACAGGTCGGCCAATAGCCGCCCTCGGAGAATGCCTTCCATTTTGCATAACCGCTGGATGAACAAATAGGAAACAGCATGAGACTAACAGCGGCCGTTCTAGTTCTTCTATCGTTAAGCGCTCTCAGTGGCTGTATGACGAGCATGGCATTGGTCACATCGCCTGATATTGCGAAGCTGGAGAAAGAAGCCGATCGCTACATGGTGATGGAGACCGACGTTGAAATCGAAGGAAAACTGAATACGATAAAAGTGGAATGGCGGTGTTTCCAGTCGTCATCATTTTCTGCGAACGCAGGATGGCATATGCGCTGGCAAGGGTATCCAGAAGTCGCTTACGCCGCCAAAGCCTTGCCTTCTGGCAAGTATTTGATCATGGGAATGGGTGGCATTTATTGTTCCACACACGGATCGGAATTCGAGCATGGCCAAAACATCGGCCTGCTCGATTCTGCTTCATCGACCTTGCACCTCCTTATCAATCGTGGATACAAAAAGCCCCGCGATCCACGCATCAAGAGAAGCATCATCAGGGTGATGTCGGCACCAGAGAACGTCGAGCATACCGCCGACGAACTGAAGGTTGCCGATAGGTTTTTAATGGAAAGTCCTTCGTATGCCACCGTCTTCGTCAATATATGGGATGCCGCAGTCTGGGAGAGCGATCCTGTCGTCAAGGCAAGGCTCACCCCGCTGAGGGTAACGTCTTTTGCAAGCGATCTTCATTATCAGATGCAGGTCGGCCCCTACAAAGTCTATGCCTTTGGTGATTTCAAGGATTACAAGAATTTCATGAGTCTTCCAGTCATCAATGGAAAGCTTGATTTGGGCAAAGCCGATCCAACCAAAGCGGGTGCTAGGATATTTGGGAAGACAGCTGGCACAAGTCGTGACAGCACTGAATTTGAAGTCTGTTACGCCGACCAATGCAGGAAGGTAAATATAAAAAGCGGTGGAAGAGATCAAATTTACGAT
>CAJBRY010000800.1 GCA_903958085.1 uncultured Geobacteraceae bacterium | reverse complement strand
CCAAGTATTCAGAACCACATTTACTTTATGCTTGTCCTCGGTCGTGTATTTAAATGGCAAAAGGAAGATGAGAACTTTAAACATCGTTGGCATATCGAAGACGAACATGCTCGCAAGGTTGAAGACGCGTTGAGGAAGCTCTACAAAAATCATCAATTGATTACTTTGAACTTACACAGTTGAACTCTGCCATTGTCGCTCATAGTGAGAGCGGTCTTCTTACAACGACAGTAACTGGCAAAATACGTGTGTTTAACCCATATGCAGAGGGCATTGTAGGACTGAGCCAGTCAGTGGTGTATGATACGCAGATAGAAGATGTTTTTCCACAGCTAGTTGGTTGTTTTTATTCTAAAAGCGACTTGATTAAGCGCGAATTTGATTATGAGGCAACTGACGGATCTGTCATGACTTTGGGATACCGCATTGCTCCATTTTATGACAGCAAAGGTGTCCTAGTCGGCTATATACTGAATTTCAGGGACATCACAAATATTCGTCGGATGGAAGCTGCATTGAAAAAAGCAGATAGACTTGCTGCTTTAGGAGAGCTTTCAGCACGTATGGCTCACGAAATCCGTAATCCTTTAGCTGCGTTATGTGGTTCTGTTCAACTTCTCACAACCGCAACTAATATAAATGAAAATGATTCTCGACTTCTTGCAATTGTTTCCAGAGAAGCAGAGAGGCTTAGTGTACTGATAAATGAATTTCTTATGTACGCCCGCCCGTCTGTGCCACAACTTGAAATGACTGAATTGAGTCGATTGTTTGAGGATGTTTTTTGTTTTCTTGCCAATGCCCCAAATTTTGATGGGATAACTCTACAAAATAATTTGCCTGTAGATTTTAAAGTGAGAGTTGATGTCAATCAGTTTCGACAGGTTATTATCAATCTTATACAAAATGCTGCAGATGCAATGCCTGGTGGAGGTTTTATTAAAATAGATTCAATTGATACACCCTCAGTTGTTAAAATTAATATCACCGACAGCGGTTCTGGCATTTCGGAAGAATCTGCAAGGCACCTGTTCGAACCATTTTGGACGACTAAGCCTACTGGAACCGGTCTTGGATTGGCAATAAGCTACCGTATCATCGAAGCTCATAATGGATTTTTATCAGTAGAAACACCTCATGCTGGCGGGAGTAGATTTGTTATTACCCTACCTTTGTAACTTACTTTTTCTGAATTATGCTCTCAGTTCAAAAATAATTGTCAAATGAGTAATTCCCCTTTTATTCTAATAATCATTTCTGCCCTCATGCACGCGCTCTGGAATCTTCTTGTTAAGCGCAGTCGACACAAAACTGTATTTATTTGGTGGATGTTCTTAGCTTCAAGTTCACTGTTTTCCCTGATCATTCCGTTCCTGGCTGAACCGTTTTATTTTCCAGATATTTACATTATATTTATGCTTGCACTTGGTGCCATATGTTTTGTGCTCTATCATTTATTTAACGGTCGCGCATACCGGAACGGTGATTTGTCGGTAGTTTACCCTTTATGCCAGACGTCGATGGTTTATGTTCCTATTTGGGGGATGTTTTTTTTGGGTGAGCAGCTTTCGTTTTACGGAATAAGCGGAATTTTGCTGGTGATTTTTGGTACATATTCGATACAACTGCAGCGCCTCTCTTTAGATGAAATTATGCGCCCCTTTCGAAACCTTCAAAGCCAATCAGTGCGTGATGCTTTATCTGCCGGATTTATTTATTCGATAGGGTCAATTGCTGAAAAAAGTGGAGTGGGAAAATATTCACCGCTCTATTTCACTTATTTATTAGTGCTTATAATGCTATTCATAATGACCTTCAACATACTTCGCCAAAAAAATAGAGTTCTGATAACT
>CAJBRY010000799.1 GCA_903958085.1 uncultured Geobacteraceae bacterium | reverse complement strand
GCTCATATTCCACCTCCTGCAACAATTGTAGCACATTGTGACAAATAATCAAGCTTGTTTTCATTTTGTGAGGGTGCGGATAAATCATTTGATTTTTTTCGCGCTCATTCACGTACTATAAACCCAGATTCCGCAATAGGTTAAAGAATTCTATTGCGCAGCAATAGAGAATCTAATAGAAAAGCGTAAGGAAATTGGTGGTCTTGGTGAGTGCGCCCTGTGTTGAAATCCAGATAAGATTTTCTTACGGGAGGGACAATGGATTTTGAGATTGGATTTACGGACAAAGACATCACGCCATGGGGCGGAATGGCACTGATGAAGAAGATGCTGGAGCGCTGCGATATCGATTCGATGATTTCAACATTAGGACTTCCTGAACCAGGTTCCAACCGTGGATATAAGCCGGAGGAGATCATCAAAAGCTTTTTGGTCAGCGTGTGGTGTGGGGCAAATCGTTTCATGCATACGGAAGTTACCCGCCAGGATGCTGTGATCCGGAAGATCTTTGGATGGGAGCGGATATGCGGGCAGGACACCTATAAGCGGTTTTTCAGTAAATTTACCCAGGAAAAGAACCAGCAGGTATTTACCTTGATGTATCAGTGGTTTTTCCAGAATTTACGATTTGACAATTACACGTTAGACTTGGATTCCTCCGTTTTGACCCGTTACGGGGATCAAGAAGGGGCAAGAGTGGGTTACAATGCGAAGAAACCGGGGAGAAAGTCACACCATCCCCTGATGGCGTTTGTTGCGGATTGCCGGATGATTGCCAATGTCTGGTTGAGAAGCGGCAATGCGCATTCAGCCAACAACATGTTTTCATTCCTGGAAGACACGCTGCATAAACTGCAAGGCAAGAAGGTCGGATTACTAAGGGGCGACAGCGGTTTTTACGGAGAAGATATTTTCCGATACCTTGAGGAACGGGAAGAAGGTCCGGTTTCCTACATTATCGCGGCCCGCATGTATGGGCCGATTCAGAAGGAAATATTCCGGCAGCAAGTGTGGCTGAAGTTAGACGACGGCGTTGAGATCAGTGAAACTCAATATCAAAGCATCAACGGTTCAAAAGCCCGGCGGATGGTCATCATCCGGCAGAAGATTCAGGACCGGCCAAAAGCAACCGGTAGGCAGTTGCGGCTTTTCCAGGACAGCGACATTTACAACAACTACCGGTACCATTGTTTCATCACGAATTTAACCTTGCCGGCGATTCAGGTCTGGAATCTTTACAAAGATCGAGCGGAAGCGGAGAACCGGATCAAGGAACTCAAGTATGATTTTGGTTTTGACAGTTTCAATTTGCACAGCTTCTACGGAACGGAGGCCGCTTTAAACATGGTCATGCTGGCTTACAATCTGATGAGTTTATTCCGTCAGAGCATTATCGGAACGAAAGTCCAGCAGAAGATGTCGACGTTACGATACAAACTTTTTGCCATGGGCGGTTATATGGTGAAGGATGGCAACCGTCGTATTCTGAAACTATCATTGTCTATGAAACGCAGGGAGTGGTTTCTGGGACTCTGGGATAAAACATCATGTTTTTCGTTGCCCGTAACCCTTCCAACTTTAAACTCTATTGCGTAATCTGGGTTCATTTATTTTGCGCATGGATAATCTCCTATTGGCCATTAATAGTCTCCCATTTTCTCGGGATCTTTAACGGCTTTGAGTTTAAGTATCCAGCGTTGCTTAAACCATTCAAGAGGTGGCCGATTTGGATCGGAATGACTGGCCGATTTGCTCCGGAATCAGTGGCCGATTTCAAACGGAATGGGTGGCCGAATTGGCCCAGAATCTCCATCCCACAATTAAGATTGCTGAGATTTTATCAATTACACCTAACTCGGTACGGAACTATTTATACGAATACCTC
>CAJBRY010000798.1 GCA_903958085.1 uncultured Geobacteraceae bacterium | reverse complement strand
CGATCTTAGCACTTGGCAAGTCCCTTTTATTGTACTGGATGATATAGGGCAGCTTGTCAAGGTCGTAGCCCTGTTCCTTTAGATTTATACGCAGGTTTTCAAGCGACTCAATATTTGCGTCAATTCGTTCTTCCTGAGAATCAGCGACAAATACTACGCCATCCACACCTTTCAATATAAGTTTTCTTGATGCATCGTAAAAAACCTGTCCTGGAACAGTATATAGATGAAATCTGGTTTTAAAGCCTCGAATTTCTCCCAGAGATAGAGGTAGAAAATCAAAAAAAAGCGTTCTTTCAGTCTCGGTAGCAAGACTAATCATTTTGCCTTTAGCGTCAGGTGCGGTTTTCTGATATACAAACTGAAGGTTTGTAGTCTTTCCGCACAAACCAGGACCATAGTATACGATTTTACAATTTATTTCACGAGAAGCATAGTTGATGAAGGACATCTTGGCTTTCCCCGTTATCAATTATTAAATAAGAAACATACGGTTCAACTGGGAAATTACTTTCAATAATCAGCAGATCTGGCCTAGCTGAAAAGATTGTCGATATCGTCGTCGGTGATCTCAGCAAAAGGAAAGTCAGAAGAGCCGCTTTTTTCACGCTCGTCAGACTTTTTCATCAATTTTTCAAAAATGGCTGTAAGCTCTTCAGATGACTTTTTAACGCGTAATCGGACAAGGCCAAGAGAAGATCGATTGTCAAACAGCACGACAAGTATAACCCTGCCTGCAACGATTGAAATATGGAGATTGTCCTTCTCGCCTTCATGAAAGAGAATTGAAAACTCTTTCTCTCCAATAAGCTTTGCCAAACCACCGGTAGCAGCGATATTTCCTGCAGTAAGAGAAGCAAGCGAAGTTGTATCAAAACGCTCAGTTTCCCCAACTCCGGAAATGAGCTGGCCATTTTTATCAACAAGAAAAATTACTTTGGCGTTAGCTTCTTTAAGCAGGCGCTCAATAACGTCATTGACTTCCTTAAACTCTTCTTCATACATGACCAGCGTTGGATTGGACATGCCATGTCTCCCTGCCTGTCGGCAATAATATCTTTTAACTTAATGTCAATACAAGAACAACGAGCTTTATAGCAAACCTGCCTCCTGCTTTCAAGTTTATTCGGAACAGAGAGGGGATAAGGTAAAATATATTCAAGTTTAAATTGGCAATGAATCAGGAGTCTTTAGTTCCTCTGTCCCAACCCAAGCTTCAATTTCATCCGGGCGCATAGGTTTTGAGAAAAGGAATCCCTGCCCGAACTTGCACTTCAATCCCTTCATTTGCTTCAATTGGTGATCCAATTCCACTCCTTCCGCAATCACATCGAAATTCATGCTTTTAGCCAGTGAAATTATTGACATGATAATTTCGAGGTTTTCACCTTTATCCGTCATCTTTTTTATAAATGAGCGGTCAATCTTTAGGGCATCAATTGGAAGGCTGTGTAGATAGCTGAGAGATGAATAACCGGTGCCGAAGTCATCAATATGAATATGCACTCCCATGGCCCGCAGTTGATTCATAGTAGCTATTGCTACATCAACATTCTCCATGAGCATACTTTCAGTTATTTCAATTGCCAGACTGTGCGGAGCAATAGCAGCTTCAATAATTATTGTTTTTACCAGATCAGCAAGATTTTCCTGTGAAAACTGTTTACCGGAAATATTAATGCTCATCTTAAGGGGTGGCTGAGAAGGAAACTTTTTCTGCAATTCGCCGAGTTCGCGGCAAGCCTCTCTCAAAATCCATTCACCCATTTTTACGATCAGTCCCGTTTCTTCTGCGAGGGGTATAAACTCTGTAGGATAGACAAGACCGCGTGTTGGGTGGTTCCAACGGACAAGCGCTTCAAAACCGGCCAGACGATGGGTGCAAAGATCAACAATAGGCTGATAGACCATAGTCAATTCATTGTGATCAAGAACACCGTGCAACTCTGATTCCAGCTTGATCCGGTCAAGTATACTTGCGTGCATGCTTGCATCGAATATCTCGGAACAAGCGCTGCCACGCTTTTTTGCCTCATACATGGCAATATCGGCATCACGCAGAACCTGCTCCGCACGTTCATAATATTCAAGCCCAATAGCGATCCCGATGCTTACAGCAGCGTACACCTCATGTCCCTCAATCATCATGGGGATTGAAAGTTTTTGATGGATCCTATCGGCAACATCAACCGCGTCCTTCAGTTCGCTAATATCTTCCAACAAAATTGCAAACTCGTCTCCTCCAAGTCGAGCAACAGTATCTCGCGGCCTAAGGCACTCAGCAAGCCTAAGTCCGACTGCGATTAGCAGTTTGTCACCAACAAGGTGGCCAAGACTGTCATTAACAATCTTGAATCGATCCATATCTAGAAAGAGTACCGCATATAGAGAACCACCTCGACGCGAAGAGGAGGAAATTACGTGCTGCAGACGATCCATAAACAGAGCTCTGTTTGGCAGGTCAGTCAAGGCATCGTGGAAGGCGTTATATACGAGCTGCTCTGAAGCGGTTTTTCTGGATGTAATGTCAGTCTGGGATCCTGCCATTCGGAAGGGCATTCCGGCGGCATCACTCACAGCAAGCCCACGTATCAGCATCCAGCGATAAGTTCCGTCCCTGTGCAAAAGGCGGAACTCATTCTCTAAATGAGAGTTTCGGCCACTGATATGCGCAGCAATCCTGGCATCAATTTCGGGGCGGTCATCCGGATGAACACGACTCAACCACTCCTCGGGCTGATTGCTGATTTCATCATCAGCGTATCCAAGCATTGATTTCCAGCGACTGGAGAAATAAATAACATTATTCCGCAAATCCCAGTCCCAAAGCCCATCATTTGAACCCTGGGCAGAAAGAGCATATCGTTCTTCGCTTTCGCGAAGGGCCTCCCCTGATTTTTTTCGTTCCGTGATCTCTTCCTCCAGCTTTGTATAACCGACTAGAAGAGAGTTGCTCATCTTATTAAAATGTGCTGCCAGTTCGCCAAATTCTGTATTGTCTCTGTAACTTATTGAGTACCCGAGGTTACCGGCTGCAATTATTCTAGTTGCATCGAGCAGCGCATCGATTGGCCTTGTAATTGCTCGCGTCAGATACAACGCCAGAGTGATGCCTAGAGCCAGTGCCAGGAACATCGTAGCAACGAGTATCGTCGTTACCCTTTTGACCTTCTCCATAGCATCCATAGTAACAACTTTAAGCTTTGAACTG
>CAJBRY010000797.1 GCA_903958085.1 uncultured Geobacteraceae bacterium | reverse complement strand
TGAAATAGTTGGGACCGACATCAATGAGACTGTTGTCGCTCAAGCCAAGGAAGGGATTTATAACGCCTATTCTGTACGTAATATTCCTGATGCGTACAAACGCAAGTATATCCGAGAGGATAATGGTAAGTTCATTCTATCTCCGGAAGTTAAAAAATTTGTTACCTTCAATAAACTCAACCTGTATGAAGATTCTAAAATGATATTTATGAAGAGCTTCGATTTTATTTTCTGCGCCAACGTATTGATCTATTTTGATACAGCCTCAAAGTCTAAAGTAGTTCAGCACTTTTATAACAACTTGCAGCCATATGGCTACTTTTTTGTCGGCCAGTCAGAATCTCTGCATGGCGTAAATGACAAGTTTAAGACGGTTCACTTCCCCGGTGGTTTCGGATACAAAAAATAGCCCGAGAGGTTTTATTGCATGGATAAGAATCAGATGATGGAACGGGCCGAAATATTGGTAGGAGCAGTCGATGATCTCCCTACCATCCCGATTGTTGCTACAAAGGTTCTGCAACTGCTTGATGACCCTGATGTAAGTGTGGAAGAGATCGCAGACCTGATGTTATCTGACCAGGTAATGACTGCCAGAGTTATGAAACTTATCAATTCACCCGTATACAAACCGACTCAGGAAATAACATCTCTGAAGCGGGCTCTCGTATATCTGGGTTTGCGACATGTTCGCGAACTGGCATTGACAACCTCAGTCATTAATGCCTTTGACGGCACAACAGGTGCCTTGGAACTTAACGCTTTTTGGGAGCATTCCTTTGGAGTCGGGATGGTTTCAAAAATTATCGCACAGAAAATTGGTTATCAAGATCTTGAGAAAGCATATATCTCTGGAATTATACATGATCTTGGCGAGGTTTTCCTGAGCAACTTCCTGCGCGATCCATTTATGGAAGTCTTGGAATACATCAAGACTCACCAGATAAAGCTTGTTGATGCCGAAGCAGAACTTCTTGGCACAACTCACTGCGAGATCGGCCTCAGCATGGCGCGTAAATGGAACTTTCCAGATGCCTACTGCGAAGTAATTGCATATCACCACAACCCGGGTGAAGCCACTATCGATCCTGTTCTCTGCGCTATTGTGAATTTGTCTGATCTTTTCTGTACAGTTCGCGGCTTGAATTACGGAGGGCGGGAATGGATAAGCTTCAATCTAAGTGATGAAGAAGCCTGGGCTATCTTGAAAAATGAATCTCCAAAATTAGCCGAACTTGATATTGAGCGCTTCTGCTATGAATTGGATGATGCTATCCCTGATGTTGCAGAACTGGTCACCTCAATGTTCAGTAGCACTGAGAAGGCGAAACCCTGATGATCATGCCGCAGCAGGCAAAAGCCAGAATCCTTATTGTTGATGACTCCTCCTTTATGAGGATGGCGATCCGCAGTGTTTTGTCAAAAGATCCCTCGATTGAAATTGTCGGTACTGCCGCTGATGGTATTGAGGGTGTTGAAAAGGCCATAGCTCTGAAACCTGATCTTATCACTATGGATGTTGAAATGCCTCGCATGGATGGCATTGCGGCGCTTAAGCAGATAATGGCAAAGGCGCCGACCAAAGTCATCATGGTATCCACGCTTACCAACGAAGGTGCAAAATCCACTTTTGAAGCCCTTGATGCAGGTGCAATCGATTATATTCCCAAAAATGTTACCGACTCTTCTGACGCGCAAAACATTTTCAAACAAGAATTGATGCGTAAAATCAAGGAAGCTATTGCATCTCGCATTCGTCGGGTGCCGGGAACTACCACCTCAGCATTACGGGCAGCACCTGCATCATTAACAACTCCCACGCGACCGACATCTTCAAAGTTTGTAGGGAAAAAAATTCAGTATGTCGGCATCGGAGCTTCAACTGGTGGTCCGGTAGCACTACAAGAGGTTCTATCTCGTATTCCGGTAAATTTTCCTTATGGAATCATGGTTGGAATTCATATGCCGAAAGCTTTCACAGGGCCTTATGCTGACCGTCTTAACGCCAAATGCTCCATGAACATACGTGAAGCGACTGACGGGGACATACTTAAGCCTGGCCTGACTCTTATCGCACCTGGAGGAATGCATACTACTCTGGTTAAACAGGGCACACAAATCGTAGTCCGTACTCAACCAACAAGCAATTATCCCCAGTATGTATACATCCCTTCGGTAGACCTTATGATGTCAAGTATGGCAGAGGCGACAAACGGATCCATGCTTGGTGTAATTCTGACTGGAATGGGCAATGACGGATTTAAAGGAATGCAACTGCTAAAGCAGAAGGGTGGCGTGACAATCGCTCAGGACGAAGCCAGTTCAACTATTTACGGGATGCCCAAAGCCTGTGTCGATGGTGGGGTAGCAGATGAAGTACTGCCTCTCGGACAGATAGGGTTTGAGATATCTAAATTCATGTGAACTTTCATTGCAACAAAGAATTGAAAGGGCGGCCAGTAGTGGTCGCCCTTCTGCATTTAAATATATAATGTTAAACATGGTTCACATCACTCTTGCACCACATTCCGGGCAGAATTTTGCATCGGGTCCAACCGGCTTTGCACATGACGGACAGATACCCAACGCCACAGCAGATGCTCCACAAACCTGGCAGAATTTTGCACCTGCCGTCATCTGAGCATGACACTTGCCACATGATACAGCAGCAGATGACTGTTGAACTTGCTGCGTTTGTTGAGGCGCAGTACTTCCGGCTGCAAATATCCCCCCCATCGCCTGCCCGAAACCGACAGCTGCACCAAGGCCGACACCTAGTCCGGCTGCTCCCCCTTCGTTTCTGGCCGCTTCACGCAATGCCGCCAATTGTTCAACGGCAGCAAAGTTTTTCATTCCATTCGGATCAACCTGACTCATCGCGCTAACGGCCTGTGCTTCGGCAATCTTATCTGCGATCTTACCAACCCTTCCCCTTGTTTCATCATCAAAATCGGTGTTCTCAATACGAAAATCCGTCAGTTCAAAACCTATTTTGGTAAATATTTCTCTGAGGACTACAAACAACTGCTGAGACAACTCCACCCTGTTTTTATCCACCTCAATATAACTGAAGCCTGATTCCGCCATCAAGTCGGTTAATGGGGTCAAAATCCTGTCCACAACTGCGTTTTTAACCTCTGAAACAGCATAACTGTCGCGAGTACCCGCAATATTTAAAAAGAAGCTCTCCGGATCTGCGATTCTGAACGAAAAATTGCCAAAGGCGCGCAGACCCACAGGAAATTTATACTTGGGATCTTCATACTTTATCGGTCCCTTGGTTCCCCATTTCTGGTCTAGAAATTCAGTAGAACGGATAAAATATATGTTTGCCTTATGCTCGGATTCAAATGCCTGCATAAACTTGACAGCCGTTGTCCAGAACGGAATGTTCGCCGTGGCAAGAT
>CAJBRY010000796.1 GCA_903958085.1 uncultured Geobacteraceae bacterium | reverse complement strand
TTGATACATCATTCTCACTATAGCGTTCATGCGGTAAAGCCACGTCAGCATGAAGTGCTTCACCCAACCAGCGCTCATCTTTACCTTCAGATTCAAGCAGTTCCCGACGAGCACGCCTTTCATCCCACTGTTTATGAAGACGATCAATATTCTGTTCATGGCTTACAAAATATTTTATTGGAAGAAAAGCATCTACTCTGTAAAATTCACGCAATTCATCCGATACAATTTCACCGATGAGTCGAAGCAGCAATTTCCTCGCGTCACCTTCGGAAACAACAATAGCTCTGCAACAATAACCACTCTCTTCAGTGCCACCTCTCAGTTCAAGAATCTGCCCATAATGGAGAAAAACATTGGCAGGCAATACATCGCGGGAGAGTTGCAGTGAAACTAGATCCTCATCAATTTCATGAATAATGGCCCAATCCTTGAAAACTTCAGCGTTAGGCAGGGGAATGCCTACGCCGATTTTTTTTCCGACCGGAAAATATTGAGAATATTGATCTATCTCATTCATAATTTTTGACCCTGGATTTAAGTATCAACAGCTACAATCCATATTTCAACCGCAGTGCAGTTTTTACTTCCGGTGGAACAAATTTATCAATATCACCGTTAAGAGAACAGACTTCTTTCACAATTGATGAAGACAGGTAGCCGTACTGAAGGGAAGTCATCATAAATAGAGTCTCAATTTCCCTGCCAATACTGCTGTTCATCTGTGCAATTTGAAATTCATATTCAAAGTCAGATATTGCTCTTAAACCTCTGATAATTACGTGAGCCCCGCGAGAAGAGACATAATCTATCAGTAGACCGCTAAAAGTATCAACTGTAACTCTCCCCTCCCCTTTTAAAACATCCTGGATCAATTTAACCCTTTCATCGGTCGCAAAAAGCGCATTTTTTTGAGAGTTGTTGGCAACAGCAACAATAATCTCATCAAAAATGGTCAGACCGCGTCTGATAATATCCAGATGTCCGTATGTTATGGGGTCAAAAGAGCCTGGATAAACTGCAATTTTTTTCATTATTCCTCCAGTGCAAAAAAATCAAGAGCTGTTTCTCCGTAAACACGCCTGTCGAAGCGTTTCATACAGCCATAAAACTCCAGCAATGGTTTTCGTGATGAGCACTCAACCACCAGTGTAGAACCATGTGTCAAAAATTTATGAGTGTCAAGAGCTTCGAGCACAGGTTTATACAATTCTGAATCATATGGAGGGTCAAAAAAGATAAGATCGAAGCATTTGCTATTAAGAGAGATATTTTGCAAGGCTTTCACCGCATCCATAGTCAATATTTCAGCCTTTTCCGTACAACCGGTAACAGTCAGATTTTTTAGAAGTATTGGCTTAACCGATAGACTGTATTCAATAAAGCAGCAGGCAATGGCTCCACGGCTTATAGCTTCAATTCCTAAGCTCCCGGTTCCTGCACAAATATCCAGTACACTAATGCCGGCAAAATCAATGCGACTTGAGAGAATATTAAACAGGGCTTCTCTGACACGATCAGAAGTAGGCCTCGTTGACAGACCTTTGGGAGCGGAAAGATTTTTTCCGCGATATGCTCCAGAAATAACCCTCATTTTATAAATCTCCTAGAACTACAACTTTTGAAAGCTAGCTCAAATAGCATTATAGGTCAAGCTTGAACGCACGGGTTCTGACAGTAGATCTATTGCAAAATTATTTTGCCTGAATTCAGGTAATATGCTGTTTTGAATTTTTGTAAATTAGTGATAGAATTGCCAACCGTGATAAGCCAGCCAAATGACATTACAGCTTCAGCAAGCAGTGTAGACACCAAGTCGCTTGCAACCCTTATAACCGAGCTAAACATTGCCCGCCGCAATAATAGTGCCTATCCAAAGGGGCATCCCGTCATTTCCTCTTCTCTTGCAAAAGTTTTGCGCGTCTATGATGAATTACTGAATAAACAGGATGAGATAATTATAGGCGTTACGAGTGATGCTCTTATGGTTGATGGTGTAATTTTTGAAAAATCAAATTTGGTTTTTCGAGACTTTTCCCGTGTACTTTTTGAACGTGGTATCGGCGCATTAATCTTCCAGCGTGGGTTGTCTATTGAAGAACTGAATAATTTCACTGTAATCCTCGGACTAAAGCGCGAACAAATCATCCAATCCGGGGGCATTGAGAAAATCTGGTCTGATGCCCGTATAACTTCAATGACGATAAAGCCCATAAGGTACGATCTTTTTCAGA
>CAJBRY010000795.1 GCA_903958085.1 uncultured Geobacteraceae bacterium | reverse complement strand
CCACGCCCTTTTAAACGTCTGCTGATTTTTCCGGCGGCTTCACTGGCATCTATCTTGTAGTCGCTGAGGTGTGTTTTCATTCCTAACGAGTTAAAGAAATCCTCGGTCGCCTTGATGGCCGCTTCTGCTTTGCCATTACTTTTAAGACTAAATATCCTGTGTCCATACTGCAATAGTTTATCCTTCTTGGTGTACTCAAGCAACCGAGGTAGGACGATGGCTAGGGACTGCGCGTGGTCGAGGCCATAGAAAGCGGTCAGTTCGTGACCTATCATGTGAGTTGCCCAGTCCTGCGGGACGCCGCATCCGATCAGGCCGTTAAGCGCATTGGTGGCAGCCCACATTACATTGGCTCTGGCATCGTAGTTCATGGGCTCCTTAATGACTTTCGGGCCTTCTTCGAGCAACGTCAGCAGAATCGCTTCGGCTTGCCGATCCTGCAATGGTGCGTTCACAGTGAAATTCATATATTGTTCCAAAACATGGACATAAGCATCTACGATACCGTTTATAGTCTGCCTTTCCGGCAGGGTAAAGGTGGTTTCAGGGTCTAAGATGGAGAATTGCGGGTAGACGAGTGGGCTGTTGAAATGCAGTTTCTCTTCAGAAGATGCCCTTGATATCACCGAGTTGGCATTCATCTCTGAGCCGGTGGCCGGGAGGGTGAGTACAGCTCCCAGCGGAACTGCAGCCTTAACTTCCGCCCCTTTTGCAAGAATGTCCCAGGGATCAGTTCCGTCGTAACAGGCCGCCGCAGCGATGAACTTGGCCGCATCCAATACCGAGCCACCGCCGACAGACAGCAGGAACCTGATTTTCTCCCGTCTGACCACCTCTACGGCTTTCATGCAGGTTTCGTATAACGGATTAGGTTCTATACCTGAAAATTCCAGCACACGTCTTTTGCCCAGTGCTGCGAGCGTTTGCTCATAAACTCCATTTTTCCTGATTGAACCGCCACCGTAAAGCATCAGTATGGAAGTGTCTTTAGGGGTGAGCTTGTTAAGTTCGGTGATGGTACCTTTTCCAAAAACGATTCTGACCGGGTTGTAATATTCGAAGTTTAACATGATGGGATTTTTCTTTATTTTTTTGAGTTTAAATGAATTTAAATTTCTTCTTTTGAGGAGCATTGTGGAATCTAGAACACCAGGTCGCAGGCTTCCGGGGGCATCCAGTGCGCGTCTTTTCCTTCCCACTTGACATTGCAGCCTATCGGATTGGTCAGAGGCACGCTTAGCTTCTTGCCGGAGAGATGTTCTTCAAGGGCTCTATCAAGATCATTTACCGTCATCTTGGAAGTATCGCGCGGATTGTCAACACCGCGTCCTGTGTATATGAGCTTCCTGTCTTTATCAAAAACATAGAAATGAGGAGTCTTGAGTGCACCGTAAGCTTTTGCCGCATCTTGCGATTTGTCACGGGCGTAGACCCAGGGGAATTTCTGTTCCTTCATACGTGCGACCATGTGGGGAAAACTGTCGTTCTCGTGAGTTTTCTCGCTGTTTGAATTGATGCCGATGAAAACAACACCTCTTTTATTGAATTTCTCCACAGTCTTACGGGTAAGCTCGTCGGAGCCGGTCACGAATGGGCAGTGGTTGCAGGTGAAGAAAATCACAAGAATCTTTGCTTCTGCGAAATCCGCAAGAGTGTAAGTTTTACCGTCGGTCGCCTGAACGTTGAAATCCGGAGCCATGTCACCTATTTGAAGTGTGAAAGCCATTGTATTCCTCCTTTTTTAATCATATGATGAATCTAACAGGCAACAGTGTAAATTGCAAAGTATTTTAAATCTGCGTGCTTTGCGATTACCTCAGCGAACTTTGCGCTTGTAATTTTACCGCAGAGAACGCACAAATGATTTATTGCCCATATCACATTTCAAGGGCATTCTTCAGTTCTTGAAGAGCTTGTGCTCTTTTCTTGTCCGGCATTTTTCTTATGTTTATGAGCTTCCATT
>CAJBRY010000794.1 GCA_903958085.1 uncultured Geobacteraceae bacterium | reverse complement strand
TGTTGGAGCCTAGCGTGGGACTTCTCTATACCAAGATGAAAATATTTCATTTTAAGGAAAAACTGGATTCTCTTTCAGAGGAATCAAATCAAATTTCTCCACCACTTCATGTCAGGATCAAGCCAACCAACATTTGTAACCATGACTGCTGGTATTGTGCGTATAGAGCCGATAATTTGCAACTTGGTCAGGATATGAATGTACTTGATTCCATTCCTAGAATTAAAATGCTTGAGATTGTTGAAGATCTGGCCGCAATGGGGGTACGAGCGGTTACATTCAGCGGGGGCGGTGATCCATTTTGTTATCCGCATTTACTGGAAACAGTTGAACGACTGAGGGATAGCAAAATACGATTTGCTGCCCTTACAAATGGTTCCAGACTCTATTCTTCAATAGCAGAGTTTTTTGCACACCACGCTACTTGGCTTAGAATTTCAATGGATGGATGGGATAATGCCAGTTATGCTGCATATCGAAATTGTCCAGATGATGAATTTAGTCGTGTTCTTGCCAATATGGAAACATTCAAAAAAATTGGTGGGAAGTGTTATCTTGGAGTTGGTATTGTTGTAGATATTCGCAATTTTAACCACATTTACGATTTGATAAGAAAGTTGCAGGGGATTGGGGTTGACAGCGTAAAAGTTTCACCTTGTATCGTCAGTAATAGCGGAGCTGAAAACAATGCTTACCATGATCCGATTTGTTCGACAGTGAAAGAACAGATTGCCAAGGCCATGGCAGAATATGGGGGGCAAGAGTTTGAAATAAATGATTCTTATCATAAACAGTTGGAAACCTTCTCCAAGACCTATCACTGGTGTCCATATCTACAGATAAGCCCAGTAATAGGCGCTGATTTGAATGTATACACCTGTCATGATAAGGCATACAACATTAAAGATGGATTGCTAGGTTCCATTTCTGATAAGCGTTTTAAAGAGTTCTGGAGTGTCAACCGTAGTAAATTCTATGGTATTGATCCTGCCGTTATCTGCAATCACCATTGTGTTGCAGATTCCAGCAATCTTCGGATTATCGAGTATCTTTCAGCAGACAAGAATCATCTTGATTTTGTTTGATTTCGTTTGATTTCGTCGGGCAATTTCCTCTAGGCTGCCTGCCGGAACGCTTAGTTGCTGGTGTGTCATAACTTATAAATACACAAAAATTTTATGTAGCCAACTTGGGGTTTAATATAAATGACTAAAGTTGCACTGTTTATTCCTAATAGTCGCTGGTTTGATAAACGTGCTTGGATTAGTGCTCCATACGCTGCCTTAATTCTTACTGCCCTCCTAAAAAATACCTATGAATTTTCAATCATTGATGCCAATGCTGAGGATCTGGATGAAGAACAGAGTACGGCTCGTCTTTTGCTGCTGAATCCGCGAATTATTCTGGTTACAGCCCTTTCGGTTGAATATTATCTTCACGCCCATAAAGCGCTAACTATCGCCAAAAAAGCATGTTCTAAATCAATAACTATTCTTGGTGGTGTATATCCTACAACGCTACCGGAAGAAGCCGGGAAAGACCATAATGTGGACTGGTTGTTTTTGTCTCATGCAGAAGAACGAATTCTCCCTTTTATAAAACTTGTTTTAGATAATGACAGTAATATCTTCTCGTTCCCCGGCATTGCTTATCGAGATAAAAGGGGCAGATTGATTATTAACCAGCCAAATTCAACAATTAGTGATGTTAAATTGATGGTTAAGCCAGACTATTCGCTAATTGACATGTCTAAATATCTAAACCATACAACCATGGATTACCACATGAACTCTGATAGACCCTCAGTTTTCATAATTACGTCATATGGCTGTCCTTATAATTGTGTATTTTGTGCATCTAAGACTATCTCTGGAAGAAATATTGTTTTTAGGCCTGTTGCAGATGTTCTTGAAGAGATTGAATATTTGAAGTCCAAACATCAAATTGGAAATGTCATCTTCCTCGACGATATGCTCTTAGCAGATAGAAAGCGTATGGTAGAGTTGCTTAACGCATTTATTCAGCGTAACTATAAACTAACCTGGAAGGCTGTAACGGTCAGTGCTTGGCACATTGATAACGAGCTGCTGGATTTAATGGCCAGGTCAGGATGCACACAAGTATCTATTTCGGTTGAATCAGGTACTCAAAGAGTACTGGACGAAGTTATTCACAAACCGCTTCGTCTGGAGACGATCCCACCATTGGTCAAACAGTGCCGCTCTGCTGGGATTACGCTTGGGGCAAATTTTGTTATAGGTATTCCAGGTGAAACATGGGAGGAAATTCGTCAGACTTTTAAATTTGCTGAGGAATGCGATTTTGACCTGGTACACTTTCATATTGCTACGCCGGTGCCGCAGACTGATTTATACAAAATATGCAAAGAAAAAGGCTATATTCCTGATGACTTTAGTTTTTGCGACCAAAAGTTTTTTGGGTATGGCACTGGCTTTATAACTACGGATGAATTTACTCCATTTGAATTAATGGTCTTACGTGCTTTTGAATGGGACAGAATTAATTTCAATACACTAGAAAAAAGGGAGCGCGTTTCAAGGTTATACGGCATTACGCTGGATGCGTTGACTGAACATAGGCGCCTGACTCGACAAAAACTTGGGGTTCATTTCTAAATTGAACAATAAGCAAGCAATAAACAAAACATCTATTGCAGTGAAGGGGTAATAACTGTTGG
>CAJBRY010000793.1 GCA_903958085.1 uncultured Geobacteraceae bacterium | reverse complement strand
CCCGATGCGATCCGCGAAATCGCCATGCAGGGTGAGTTTGATGAGTTTGATCTGAACATCTTCTTTTCTGCATCGGGTGTTGGAAATGGCGCTAAGTTCACCTATCCAGACGAGGTGCAGAAATGGCTGGATTTGATCAGGGGCGCGTTTATGTCAACCACCGTGGACAACCTGAAGCTAGGCGCACAGAAGCCGCCAATGCCGTTTTCAGACGCACGTCTGCTGAATGTCTTGTCTCATACGTTCTGGTTCCTGCCCACCGTCGCTTCGTGTCAGGCTATGTGTAACCTTCTGGCAAAAAAGCAGAATCGGTTTTATTTCGATTATAAAGTGATCGTGGCGGCGGGAAGTGCCGCTGGGATCGGTGTGGCGGCACTGCCGCCAGTTCAGGAAGCAATGGATGATCCCTTGAACACGAAGACGATTACACTTTCCTGCGGGAAACTGACTACCGGGGTTACGGTAAGACCGTGGACGGGCATACTCATGCTGCGTAATTCATCCACTCCTGAAACCTATTTCCAGGCTGCATTCCGCGTGCAATCACCCTGGACGATCAGAAATCCAGACAGCACAACGCCGAATCAGGAGCAGATCATCAAAGAGGAATGCTATGTCTTTGATTTCGCGCCGAACAGGGCTTTGAGGCAGATCGCCGATTACAGTTGCCGCTTGAATGTCAATGAGTCCAATCCGGAGAAGAAGGTGGAGGAGTTCATCAGCTTCCTGCCGGTGCTTGCCTATGACGGCAGTTCAATGAAGCAGATTGATGCCGCCGGAATTCTGGATATGGCCATGAGCGGGACAACCGCAACCATGCTGGCTCGTCGCTGGGAAAGCGCCTTGCTGGTGAATGTGGATAACAGCACATTGCAGCGTCTGATGAACAACAAGGAGGCTATGGATGCGCTGATGAGCATTGAAGGTTTCCGTAATCTAAATCAGGAGATTGAAACGATCATCAATAAGTCGGAGTCTGTGAAGAAAGCGAAAAAGGAAGCCAATGACGAGGAGCTTTCCGACAAGGAAAAGAAGAAGCTCACAGAAGAAGAAAAAGAGTACAAGAGCAAGCGGAAGCAGATTCAGGAAAAGCTCATCAAGTTTGCCACACGTGTGCCGGTGTTCATGTATTTGACCGACTACCGGGAACGGTGCCTCAAGGATGTCATCACACAATTGGAGCCGGGACTATTTAGAAAAGTGAGTGGTTTAACCGTGAAAGAATTTGAACTGCTTGTCAGCCTCGGAGTCTTTAACAGCGCATTGATGAACGATGCTGTCTATAAATTCAAACGTTATGAAGATGCCAGTTTGAGCTATACCGGTATCAACAAGCATGAGGGTGAAGATATTGGTCTTTATGATACAGTTTTAAGTACGGCAGATTATCATCCAATCTTTGAGAATGTGGCTGAAAAAGTATAAGCGATATTAACCAGCGTCAATCCTGTAATTCCTGCCCGCCGGAAAGCCGTGGTTGTTCTTTAATCACCTTTTTTATTTAATGGTGAAAGTTGCTCATTTTTTCGGGATTGATTAATTTAATTCCATTGACAGGATAAATTATTTTACTTATTATGCGCTTAACGAAAATGGAGGGAACAGACACGGTCGTTGATCAATCAAAAATTCAAAAGAGTGT
>CAJBRY010000792.1 GCA_903958085.1 uncultured Geobacteraceae bacterium | reverse complement strand
ACAACGTTCTTCTTCATTTGTTCAAATTCCAGAAAATCGATGGTGTTCATTGGTTACCTTCCTCCTGTATGATGCTCGGTTTGTGAGTTTTTGTATCTGATCTCTGTTTTTATATACCTCTGATTCGATCAAGCATAATTGCCGCAGCAGATCGAACAGACAGGTGGTTGTACAATCCGTATCCGGCTATCGGGTCAAGTATAATGTCAGCTGACGAAAAACATTCATCAGCTAACCCCCAACCGGTTCCCAACATAAGCAGATAAGGTTGTTCATTTTCATCTAACAGTTCTCTGAAAGAGGCTAACGGTATTGAACCATGGCGCTGCGTAGCGCCGGTAACTACTCTTTTAACCTGTTTACTGAATCCGTTTTGAAAATCTTCTACGGCTGTTGCAACAGAAGTAACAACCCGGACAATATCAAGTGCCTGCCTTCGATCAGGATTATAGTCAGCGCCCCATCCCTGCTGCCAGTGTCCGCTTATTCGCTCAGCCAGTTTTCGTTGTTCTTCGGATGGAGTCACAATGTAAAAGCGATCAAGTCCGAATGTCTTTGCTGAACGGGCAATGTCATGCTGATCAAGGTTTGTCAGGGCAGAGGTTACAACCTCACGATGTTTGTTATAAACCGGATAGTGAACAAGAGCTATGGCTAGATTGTTAATTGCCATTTGATTCCTCCAGCTCAATCTCGGTCAGAAATTTTTTGTCCTCTCGAGTAAGCTTAACATAAGAAAACAAATCAGGACGAAGATGCATGGTTTTGCGTAACGACTCTTTACGTCGCCATCTACGTATCAGTTCATGATTTCCTGACAATAATTGTTCAGGCACGGCCAAACCTTTAAATTCAGGCGGGCGAGTATAATGTGGATACTCAAGCAAACCGTCTCCGAATGAATCAGTTTCTGCAGATTCGCATGAACCAAGAACCCCAGGTATAAGCCTGGTTACAGTATCTACAATTGCCATAGCGGCAATTTCACCACCAGAGAGAACAAAATCGCCGAGCGAAATATCATCTTCCGCGTAAAGTGAGCGGATTCTTTCATCAATCCCCTCATACCTGCCGCATACAATTATCAAGCCTGACTTTTTTGCAAGTTCAACTGCAACTCTATGGGTAAGGCGACGTCCATGAGGCGATGTCAGCAATATTGTTGAATCTGGATGAAATGATTTTACCGATTCGATACACGCAGCAAGTGGTTCCACCTTCATAACCATTCCCGCACCGCCGCCGTAAGGAGAATCATCTGCCGTCTGATGGCGGTCTATAGCCCAGTCACGGATATTGTGCAACGAAATGTCAATGAGCTGTTTATCTTTTGCCCGCTTGATAATGCTTTCATCAAAAGGGGTTAAAAACATACCTGGAAACAGAGTCAGTATGTCAAATTTCATAAATCCAGCAAGCCGTCAAGAGGGGTGATAGTCATCCTTCTGCCCAGTATATCAACACCTGCAATCACATCAGCAATAGCAGGTATCAAATATTCTTTGGAAGTTCCCCGCACAACGTAGATATCACTGCTGCCTGTTTCAAAAATATCAACAATTTTGCCAAGCTCAAGACCCTGATCAGTGAAAACGGCGAGTCCTATTAAATCGCGCCAGTAGTATTCATCATCTTCAAGTTCCGGCAACTGACTTTGGTTAAGACAGAGTTCAGAGCCAACCAGAAATAAAACCTGATTGATGTCGGAAAACTCTTCAAGAGCAAGAATGAATCCGCCAGCATGAGCGGACACACTTCTTATAGCATACTCTCTAAGTGCTGAGCCCTTTGATCTAAAGACAACAGTCTTTGCATTCTGCAAGCTCTGCAAATTTCCGGAAAAGGAGTAAACCTTCAGTAAACCCTTAATTCCGTGGGTGCCGGTAATTTTGCCAACCGGAACCAAATCGTCTAAATGGTCCATTTATTCAACAATCTTAAGGACTACCTTTTTGCTGTCTTTTGTAGATATTGCATTCAGGATGGTACGAATCGATTTAGCCGTTCGTCCTTCCTTTCCGATAATACGTCCCATATCATCCTTGGCAACAGAAAGGCTTATGAGCAGAGTATCCTCTTCAATTTCCTCTGTTACATCAACTTTAGTCGGATCATCAACCAGGGCTTTTGCAATGCTTTCAACAAGAGTCTTCATGGTGGTATCCTCTGTTGCACATATAGAGTGACCGGCGTACCGGGGAACTGGATACGTTAAGCGTTTACAGCAACAGTCTTTTCAAGGAGTCCGGCGTTTTTCAGCAAATGACGAACAGTATCAGTTGGCTGGGCACCTTTGCTGAGCCATTCAGAAGCTCTCTCAGTTTTTAGCTTAACAACTGCAGGATTTTTAGTAGGGTCGTAAGTGCCTACATTTTCGATGAAGCTGCCATCTCTACGACTCCGTTCATCTGCAACAACTATCTGATAAAAAGGTCTTTTCTTAGCGCCTGCACGTGCAAGCCTGATTTTTGTAGCCATTATAGTTCCTCCTGATTTTGTACTTCTTTAGATATGTTTTTTATTAGCTGGAATAAAATTAACGAAAAGGCAACATCCCTTTGCCGAGTCCCCCCATTCCTTTTAGAAGGCCTTTTGGACCAAGTTTCTGCATCATTTTCATCATTTT
>CAJBRY010000791.1 GCA_903958085.1 uncultured Geobacteraceae bacterium | reverse complement strand
CACCCTTGATCGCAGCCTCCCATATCTGAAAAAGGTTGCAGTTGATTTGCTGGAAAATCCGTACAAAACATCAGAAGAGGCGCTTGCTGCCATAGAAGCTGGTTTGAAGGAGTATTATGCCAAAAACTATCCTGATGTTGTGAGCAAAAAAGGGCCGGCGCTGACTCAGGCGATTACAGAAGTAAAAGCTATATACAAACGCAACTACTTCCCCAAAATGAAAGTATCCTGGAGTACTTATCCAAATCATATCGGACACTTCTACACTCCAGGCTGCTTCCGTTGCCATGACGGCAAGCACAAATCACCAGAGGGGCGCATTATCTCCAAGGATTGCAAAGTGTGTCATGATATGCTGGGACAGGTTCAGGAGAATGTTCCTAAAGGGAAGCAGGTTACCGAGTTTGTACACCCGGTAGATATTGGTGATGAGTTGCACAAAACCAATTGCAGCGAATGCCATGCCGCCGGTGGGCATGATGTTGCTGGTAGTGGTAAAGAAAAAGAACACCACTAACAGCTTAAATTATGAAAAGATAACACAATTAAAGCCCCCGGAGAATATGTTCCCCGGGGGCTTTGTCATCAAAGTATTAATGCACGTTACAACTCTTCAAAATCCTCTTCAACCACAATAGTCACTGTTTCTTCCTCAGCATTATCCTCAACGGATTCATCTACAAGTTTATCAAGAAAAAGTCTGTTATCCGATATGGTCTTGCGAACATCGAGCAATAGTTTGGCAAGATCGTCAGTCGCTTCTGACATAGTTCCAACCTCTATTTTTCAAGTGTATCAAGATATCGTTCAGCATCCTTTGCAGCCATGCAGCCGGTGCCGGCAGAAGTAATTGCCTGTCGATAGGTAAAATCCTGTACGTCACCCGCTGCGAAGACACCTTTGACGCTTGTTGCTGTCAAATTGCCTTCAAAACCATTGCACTTTGTTCTGATATAACCATCCAGCATATCAAGCTGCCCCTCAAAAATAGATGTATTAGGAGAATGCCCGATGGCAATGAAAACTCCATGGAGAGAAATATCTTTAGTGGAGCCGCTTCGGTGACGGATACGCATTCCGGTTACCCCGCCATCATCTCCCAAAACCTCGTCTAGTTGGTGATTCCATTCGATAGTTACATTGCCACCTTTTGTTTTTTCTATCAAGCGCTCTGTAAGAACCTTCTCTGCCCGGAATTCTTCACGACGATGAACAACGGTTACATGACCAGCAATATTTGAGAGATAAAGTGCTTCTTCAACCGCCGTACTCCCGCCTCCAACAACGGCTACATCCTTCCCACGATAAAAGAAACCGTCACAGGTTGCACAGGCTGAAACCCCTTTGCCTTTAAAAGCCTCCTCAGATGGCAGGCCAAGATATTTTGCCGATGCGCCGGTGGCGATGATAAGAGCATCACAGCTATAGCTTGCTGAGTCACCACGTAAAAGAAATGGCCTTTGTTTAAGATCTGCATGAACAATATGATCGTATACCATTTGAGTATTGAATCGCTCTGCATGAAGCTTCATTCGCTCCATCAATTCCGGTCCCTCTACTCCTTCGTGATCACCAGGCCAGTTATCAACTTCAGTCGTAGTAGTCAACTGCCCGCCTGGCTGCAGTCCAGTTATAAGTACCGGTGAAAGATTGGCTCGAGCAGCATATACCGCAGCAGTATAGCCAGCTGGTCCTGCGCCGAGAATAATAAGCCTGTGATGAATTGGTTCCATATTTCCCCCATCAAATAAGTGTTTGACAACTGTACCAGTAAACTACCGGCTTGCCAAGTAAGTTTGACCGGCACATTCGCGTCTGATAGTATGGATACAAATTCGATTAGGAGTACCTTTCATGCAGCTTAACGAACTGATTTCTGATGCGTATGATCGCCTTAAAAAGCGAGTTCGCCGAAGTGAACTTATCTATTCCCATTATTACAGTGAACAGTTGGGCGTACCGCTCCATTTCAAGTGTGAAAACCTGCAGCGAACCGGCTCATTCAAAATCAGGGGTGCGCTCAATTTTATGACATCACAGCCGCGCGAGAAGCTGAATAATGGTGTCATAACTGCATCAGCCGGGAATCATGCACAGGGTGTGGCGTTTTCTGCGGATCTTCTTAGTGTTGTTGCAACCATCTACATGCCTGAAATAACACCACCCCAAAAAGTTCAGGCGACTCGTGACTATGGCGCCGAGGTTGTATTGACTGGCAGAAACTTTGATGAGGCTTGTGCCGCTGCAGTATTAGCTCAGCAGAAAAGCGGCGCGTTATTCGTTCATCCATTTGATGATGAACTGGTTATGGCTGGCCAGGGGACAATAGCTTTGGAGATATTGGAAGAACTGCCCGATTTGAGAAATATTATTATTCCTGTCGGCGGCGGCGGTTTGATTGCCGGCATGGCATCGGCATTGCGTGAGAGAGTTCCGCACGTCCGCATTATCGGGGTTGAATCCAGTGCTGCTCACTCTATGTCAGCATCTTTTGCTGCCGGAACACCTACGGAACAATCGGTGCGAGTAACATTGGCGGACGGTATTGCCGTAAAGCTCCCGGGATCCAGAACCGTACCGGTTATCTGCGACTGTGTTGATGAAATCGTTCAGGTTGAAGAGGAGGATATTGCACTCGGAATTGTTTCACTTCTGGAGAAAACAAAGATGCTTGTTGAAGGTGCCGGCGCAGTCACACTGGCAGCCGTTCTGAATCGGCGGATTTCTAACCTAGAAGGCAAAACCGTTTGTCTTCTCTCAGGTGGAAATATTGATGTAAAAACTATTTCGCAGGTTGTCGAACGTGGTCTGATAGCCGGTGGAAGGTACTTAAAGCTCGTAGTCGAACTGGACGATCACCCAGGGGCATTGGCAAAGCTTGCCCAAGATATTGCAGTTGCTCGCGCCAATATATTTCACATTACCCACGACAGACGCTCAAAAACATTGGCAATAGGAAAAACGGATGTTTCTCTTGAACTGGAAACGCGAGGTTATGAACACATCAAAGAGATAGTCGGGTATCTGGAAGGAAAGGGGTACCATATCAACGTAGTATGAAAATAATCAGAAAGTCTTATCCGCCCATCCGTTATATTGATCTGCGTTGGGATCGACAATCTTGCCACTGGTATCTTTTCCCTGAAACTGGAATGTAAGATGTGAGGGGTCAATTGTGCCGGTTCCGGAGGCGTTCTGGAAAATTGAAAATACCACCGTTGCCTGCTGATTTGTCGGATTATACATTATACGGTCAGGCATAGTCGTAGCAACGGCACGATCTGTTGAACGGTATAGTCCGTTGTCATAAAGCCCCGCAGAACTTCCTCCCGCTTTTGAAATTTTCCAATTGGTTATACTGGTTACAGAATTGGTGTCCATGTCGGAGTCAAACTGAAAAGTTACCGTGAATTCCTTTTTTGATCCAGGTTTGACTAAAGATGTGTCCAGAGCGACTAGCGGCACCGTCCCCATATCAAAGTTGAAAGTACTCTGGTCTTTAATTACAAAAGAGATTTTAGGCTGAGCCATTATGGTCTTTAAATCTGCAACGAACCCATCTGCCTGTGTTGTTTGCAGTTTTGTCAAGACATCTATCTGCTCCTTGGCCTTGGCTGTATTGCCCTGTTTAGCATAAGCGTTGCCAAGTTCAAATATAGCAGGAGCAAAATCCCTTTTTAAGTTGGTCGCTTTCTTTAGTTGCACTATCGCTTCGTCATATTTCCCCTGCGCACTCAATGCAGCACCCAACCCGTAATATGCATTTCCGTCCTTAGGGGCGAGTCGAACAACCTGCTTGAAAGATGCAACTGCTTCCGCAGGTTTATCAGTTTGCTGTTGCATGAGTCCAAGGGTATAGTGAGGCAATGGATTTGATGGGTTCAGTTTGCTTGCAGCTTTCAGCTCTTTCGCTGCCTGAATGTAGTTTTTGTCTTCAATATAAATGTTAGCCAGCTTTACATGTACATCATCCTGGGTTCGGTCGAGTTTCAGTGAAATGTTGTACGCATTGATGGCACTTTTTTTATTGCCGGCTTTGAGATCAGCCATTGCTTGATAATTGTAGGCATCAACATAGTCGGGTTTAAGAGAAATCGCCTGTTTAAAAGAGGAGGCTGCTGCTTTGTAGTTCCCCTTTTGATACTGCATGATCCCACTTGAGACAGCAGTTACTGCGATGCTGTCTCTAGTGTTCTGTGTAGAGGTCAACGCCGTAAATATTTTGCTTTCGGTGAAAAAGCTGTCCATGATAATCTCCAAGCTTGAAACGTATCATCACAACATTTAGAACTAGTGCTTAACATATCGTCAGTTTAATGCAAAATCTTTACGATCATACTAGCAGGATATTAATGTTCGTAGCAACCAGGAGTTCGATTGAGTAACGAGCAGAAAGTGAAGCGTAATTATTTCTCGGAAGGGGTGCGCCTGCATGAGGCGGGGCGCCTTGAAGAGGCACTGCATTTTTATTTGAAAGCTCTGGAGGGAACATCGTTTCAGTCAGATATCTTAATCAATATTGCAGCAGCTCTGCATGACCTTGAGCGCTATGATGAAGCGCTGGAAGTATACAATCAGGTACTCTTACTTGCTCCAACCTCCGCTTCAGCGCATCATAACCGTGGCAATACTCTGCTTGCCATGGAGCGGCTTCAGGAAGCTGTTGAAAGCTATCGCCGCGCTGGCACTCTCTTGCCAGAAAGTCCTGAACCCTTGGTTCCAATGGGGACGGCATTGGAGCGTATGAGACGCTATAAGGAGGCGATGGAATGCTATACTGAAGCATTGCTGCGAGATCCGGTATGCGCTGAAGCCCACTGGAACATGGCCCTGCTCAATCTTCTGCTTGGGAATTATAAAGACGGATGGCACGGTTTCGAATGGCGCTGGAAGAAAAAACGTTACCCTACTCCGCATAGAAATTTCAGTAGTCCGGTGTGGCAAGGAGAGTCGTTTGCAGGCAAAACCATTCTGATTCATGCCGAACAGGGACTTGGTGACACGATACAGTTTGGTCGCTATATTTCTATGGTTGCCGAACTGGGGGGTGAAATAATACTGGAAATTCCGCTTCCTTTGACAGGTTTATTCAAACAGATGCCCGGAGTTGTAAAGATCATTCAGGCAGGGGCTGTTTTGCCGGCATTTGATCGCCAAATTCCGCTACTTTCTTTGCCGCGCATTTTTGGGACGACTGCAAATAATATCCCTTCCAGAATTCCCTACCTATCGGCACCAGTTCAACATAATGCAAAATGGGATATGTTACTTCCCCGTAATACGTTTTTGAAGGTAGGTATTGCTTGGAACGGAAGAAAAATACCGGACCCGTCCAGAAGCTGCCCTTCTGAATTATTGTACATTCTCGGAGGACTCGAAAACGTTCAGTTTTATTCTCTTCAGATGAATGAAGGTGACAAGCCTGTTGAAAAACCTCCCGGTTTGCCGCTTATTGATCTCACTGCCTGGATAAATGATTTTTCCGACACCGCAGCCCTGATGAAAAAACTCGACCTGATTATCTCAATTGATACCTCCGTTGCACATCTGGCGGGAAGTCTTGGATGTTCTGCATGGATTATGCTCCCCTTTGCAGCTGATTGGCGCTGGATGCTGAATCGAGAGGATTCTCCATGGTATCCGACAATGCGACTGTTTCGTCAGACAGAAGCTGGTGGTTGGCGGGAATTGATCAGGAGAGTCAGAAAGGAGCTTCTACACTGGAGCATAGTAACTGAAAGCATAGCCGACTCGTGCGACTATCCGTCAGATTTCCAAGAAAATACCCCTCTCAATTATTACCAATATATTTCAGGTAGCGATTACTACCTTGGAGCCCCCCATGATGGCAGGAAAGTTCCTTTTCCGCAGGCGGTTGCCAACATAAACAGCGACACCCCAAGTATGCCAGATTATTATATTTTAGACAGTGACTTATACAGACTGCAAAATAATTTTGGTATTGAAGGGGTTCGCCGCTTCATACAAGAGCTCCCTTATTTTAAATCAAACCCGGAACGACATCTTTTCTGGACATCTCACGACAACCCGGTTACGCCGGATGAAACGTCCATTTTTTGCAAGACAAGTGTCACTCTTCTCGAAAAAGGTCGGATAGTTGCCGTGCCATATCCGGTAGAAGATCTAGGAGCTCTTGTAAGTTTTGATCCTGAAATAATTCTCTGGCAAACTTGCTTTGTAGGTTATCCTGGTTCTTCTCTAATAAGGGAGCGTTTGTTGCTGTCAGTGGCAGGGAGTCGCAGCATTACTGCCAGCATTGATATCGCACCCAAGTTTCACAGTCATCTGGATGCCGAAACAAAAGAGAAACGCCGCCAAACCTATCTGGATACGCTTACTCAATCGCTTACAGTGCTCTGTCCCAGGGGTGATGGGATAAATTCAATCAGATTTTTTGAAGCGCTTTCTATCGGGAGAATCCCTGTCCTGATTTCAGACTGCTGCGCACTCCCCTTTGATTTTATCATTCCATATAACAGGTTCATTATTCGAATCGCAGAAGAAGATGCAGAAATTGCCGGAGATTTGATAGGGAAATGGCTTGACGGAAAGAGCCCGGAAGATTTGCTGACCCGATGTCGTGAAGCACGCGAAGCGTGGGAATGTTGGCTGTCACCTGCTGGCACGGAAAAGTCTTTGAGAATATTTTTGACGGCACTCAGTGCAGCTGATTATATGCAAAATGTTGTAAGTAAAGGTAACAGCGAATCTACCATCAAATTGGGACTACGTCACTACGATGAAGGCAATTTGAAATTGGCAGAGAGTTGTTTTAACAAAGCTATATCCGAAGCAAATGAAGATTGTGAATCAACTTCATGTCTGGCATTGCTGCTGAATGAGCAAGGTCGCTTCGATGAAACAATAGAGCTTCTTACGCATCGGAATACGCGAAAGCCAGACATCCCAGAACTGATAGACCTGCTTGGTGAAGCGTATCAATCAGCAGGCATGATGAACGCTGCATATAGTCAATTTGTCCAGGCAGTCGAGAGGAATCCTGGTAATTCACAGACACTTATGAATATCGGCGTAGTCTGTGATAATCTCAACCGACAAATGGAAGCCCTATCGTATCTGACTCGTGCTGCCGAAATCGCTCCTGACAACCCACAAATACTTCTTAATCTGGGAGGTGTGCTTCAGAGTATTAACCAATTGAATGACGCCGAAATATGTTTCCGCAAGGCATTAGAGTTTGACCCTGATTATGCTACTGCTGCCTGGAACCTTGCTCAGGTGCTGCTGTTAAAAGGGGAGTATGCGGAGGGATTTAAACTATTTGAGGCGCGTTTTTCAAAACGTGATCCCGTTTTGCGGTCCCCTCTTGATCTGCCTTACTGGAACGGCGAGCCACTGGGCAATCGCACTATCATCGTCACAACGGAGCAGGCTTTTGGAGATGCAATCCAGTTTTCCAGATATACCTCACTATTGGCATATTGCGGGGCAGATGTAATCATATTTAACCATCTGGAGCCGCTTAGAAAATTATTAGAATCAATTCTCGGCGTCTCAACAGTGGTAAGTGATTCTGCTAAGCTACCGCCCGCTGATTTTCAAATACCAATGCTGTCACTACCCCGCCTGTTCGGTACAACGGTGGATAAAATTCCTGCCGTGGTTCCGTACATATTGCCGTCTGCCTGTAAGGTCAAGGAGTGGAACGAAAAACTACCATCTTCGGCAGGCGTGAGGGTAGGGCTTGTCTGGGCTGGCCGCCAGTTGCCTGATCCGAGAAGGAGCGTTTCTCTGGGTGCTTTTGCTTCTTTGGGAGAATTTTCGGGAATCCAGTTTGTTTCTCTGCAGGTCGGAGAAGGATCTGAGCAGGCTTTATCGCCTCCGGCAGGCATGAATTTTCTAGATATTACTTCTGAAATCAGAGATTTTGAAGATACGGCTGCCTTGATTGCTAACCTCGATTTGGTTATATCTGTAGACACCTCGGTAGCACATCTGGCAGGAGCGATGGGGAAGCCGGTCTGGTTAATGCTGCCGTTTTCGCCGGACTGGCGCTGGTTTATGGAACGTTCTGATTCTCCATGGTATCCGAGCATGAAGGTTTTTCGGCAGGAAACTAAGGGAGAATGGGGTGGGGTGGTTACTCAATTGGCCAGCCAGCTAAAACAATTTCTAATAAGCAGGGAGCTTTTATGAAAGAGTCTTTTTTTGATAGCATTATATGCAAATTGGAGCCTTTTAAATTCATTGATGTTGGAGCGATGTCAATTATTGATGAACCATATCAGCCTCTGATGGAAAGAACAGTCGGTAGTGTCCTCGGTTTCGAACCTCAAAAGGAGGAGTGCGAGAAGTTGCAAACGCAATATTCAGAAAATTCAGATCGCTATATATTTCTGCCTTTTGCAGTTGGAGATGGCAGCGAACGTACCTTTTATGAATGCAATTTCACGATGACGTCTTCGCTGTACCGACCAAATAAACGGCTAGTCTCAGAGTTTCACAATCTTGGTAATATAATGGAGGTGGTACGGGAACAGCCGATAAAAACCGTCAGACTTGATGATGTGAAAGAGGCATATAATTCAGACTATCTAAAGCTTGACGCTCAAGGAGGAGAGCTGGATATTCTGCAGCATGGAAGAAATGTATTAAAGTCTGTTTTAATGATTCATACCGAAGTGGAATTTGTTCCGCTCTATGAAAATCAACCTTTGTTTGCAGACATAGATGCTGAGTTGCGCCATAACGGATTTATGTTTCACCGTTTTGAAGGCTTGTCAGGTCGACCATACAAGCCGCTAAGATACAAAGGGAATGCAAATCTACCGATAAGTCAAACGCTCTGGTCAGACGCTATTTATGTGCGTAATATAACCAAACTTGAAGATATTCCAACTCACCGCATTCTCAAGCTTGCGGTAATGCTGGATATTCTCTATGAATCTTTTGACTTGAGCGCGTGGTTACTTAAAGCATTCGATCAGAGAAGCGGATTTAGACTTCAGGAAGCTTATTTAGATTATCTGGTTTCTGTGAATGCTGGTTCATTGGTATGCGAACAGATCTAATTTTTTGTTTTTTTGCCTTTAACGAATCCTCTACACATGCTTAGCTGTGAGGGGCTCTCTGATAACTTCCAACCTGTCACCTCGTCAAAACCTGCCGCACGAACCATCTCCATCATGCAGGCAAGTGTAGGCACCCACCAGTTTGAATTGTTGTTGCCGTACTGATTCTCCGGGTAAAACTCCATTACCACGTTATTTTCCAGGCCATGGCAAAGTCCACCGCGATATGGGCTGTAGTCGTCCAGGATAGCAGATTCGACATATATTTCATCACTACATACCGATGAAAGCTTATCTAGCGCGAGAAGCGGATAACGAAGATGATAGAGTGTCCCAAAGAAAAATACCGTATCGAAAATCCCGTGTTTCTCAGGAGACAGGTTATAGACAGACATGTCAATACGTGGGCAGCTGGATATCGGATACCCTAGAGCATCTCTGCAAAAATCAAAGGTTTTCCATGCTTTTCTATCGCTGATATCAAGTGAACCGAGATAGTCAGAAAAATCGTCTATGGCCACAACCTGAGCAGCACCACGCTTAAGTGACTCAAACGTCCAGTAACCATCCCATGCACCAACATCAAGCACACGCCTGCCCGCTAACGAAGGTGGAATGCCATAAGCTGAAGGGTCGAGTGGTGCCCAGCCAGGAGTAACAACCCCGTGTGGTAACTCGATTTTATGATACCAGAAAGGGAATTTTTCAACTTCCCGTAACAGCGCTTCCCCGTCAGTCATGAGTTTTTTCCTCCGTTTTGTTTTTCACACCAGATATGCCACATTTTACGATAGGCTGACTCCAAAGTGCGTGTAAAACCTCCAGTGTCCATCAGCGGAGACTGCAAAATAGCCTCCCGTAGTGATGCACGTATCTGTGCTAACCGATCCAGATCTAAAGCCAACTCAACTGCCTTATTAATGTATTCAGAGTCCGTATTTGCGACAAGCTCTGAAAAACCTGCTTGTTCGAGAAGCGTTGCCCCCACACGAGAAACGTGCACTCTGCCAGCCAGGGAAATCACGGGTACTCCCATAAAAAGGGCTTCGCATGTTGTTGTTGTTCCGTTATAAGGATAAACATCCAGTGCAATATCAACAGAATTAAACAGGTTAAGATGGTCCATAATTCCTGGAAACCACTCAACAAGTTCAATCCGGTCTCTATTTATTCCAAAACGTTCAAATATCTCATAAATGTAATCCCTCATTTGGGTTTGAGTACCGCCAGGCAGCTTCATCATAAGCCTGGAATTCGGAACTTTATGCAGAATTTCAGACCATATTCTGAAGATAGCTTCACTCGTTTTAGCAAAGGCATTAAAAGCGCCAAACGTGATAAAATTATTTCCTTGTGCCGGCAAAGACCCAACTTCAGGAGGATGCTGCGGGGAGCAATAGGTTATGAATGATCGAGGCAAACGAAACAGAGCTTCTGAGTGAAGATGCTCGGTGGTGCCGGGCGGGTCAGCTACTGCATCCGTTATTCGGTAGTCTATAGTTGTAAGGCCGGTTGTATTTGCATAACCAAGCCAGGTAACTTGAACCGGTGCCGGCTTGCGGGCAAAAACAAGCAGTCTGTTGTCTTTTGTATGGCCAGCGAGGTCGACGAGAATATCAATTCCGTCTTGCTGAATCATCTCAGAAACGGCTTCATCCTTCTCATGTGTGATGTCATGCCATATACAATTCAACTTTTTAAACTGAGCGGTTATAAAGTCAGGGCGGCCTACGTTAGAGTACAGATGAATCTCAAAATGTGAATTGTCATGGCGCAAAAGGACAGGTTGGATGAAGAAGGCAACTGGATGAGATCTGTAGTCTCCTGATACATAGCCGATGCGGAGAGGACGGTCCGGCGACACAATATTTGCGTGCTGTCTGATTTCAATGCCAAGCGAATCGGCACGCTGCTGCCCCCACTCTAGATGAGCGTTAAAAATATCTTCCGGAGATGTTGCTGTAGAACAAAGCAGATTCATCAGGCGATGGGATTGGATGCCGCTGTTGGTTGGTGCCAATTCAATGGCACGACGGCAAACAAGCTCGGCTTCGTCGGCACGCCCCCGTGTTTTAAGAACTCCAGCGATATTATGAAGGTAAACATACGAATCCGGGACTAAATCGAGAGCCTTCCTCCAGTATTCTTCGGCTTCATGAAAGCGCCACTGCTCATTTCTGGTTCCTGCAAGACCTGACCATGAAGGAGCATGCGAAGGGTCAAGCTCAAGAGCCCTCTCAAAACTGCTTGACGCACCATTGAGGTCTCGTGAATGAAAGCGAACCAATCCCAAAAAAAGATGAACAAGAAAATCATCCGGATTCTGCTTTGCCCAAGCTTCAAAAAGCTCAATGGAATCAGCTGTTCTCTGCGCCTGTAGAAGATTCTCGTAATATTCATTGTATAAGTTTCGGTCAGGATAATTTTGCATCACTGATAGCAATTCGGCCGCACCCCTGTCATAATCACGCAATTGAATACGAGAAACGGCTGAAAGATAAAGCGCCTCTGGGTTCGTTGGAGCAGATTCCAGGATTGATACACAAATATCAAGAGCCATGGCATAGCGCGCAAGTTTGTAGTGAAAATATGCTATGTCGAGCTGTTTTGACTGCCAGTTAGCATTCATATATCGTCCGTATATCAGTATTTATGTGAGATTAAACAGTAAATATGATTACCAATCAACCAAAAAATAATTGCTAAAGTTCTACTTGCCGTATCCGATAAATTGAAGTAAGCAACATCATTAAATGCGGCAAGAATGCCGTACACAACCCAGAAAGGAGCATTACCATGGCAGATATCTCTTTAACAGCCGGCATGCGGAGCAACCTGCTCTCGCTGCAAAACACCAACACACTGGTCAACAGAACTCAGGACAGACTTTCAAGCGGCAAGAAGGTTAACAGCGCCCTTGACAATCCTACCAACTTCTTTGCTGCCCAGTCACACAACAACCGCGCAACCGACCTGACCAACCGTAAAGACGGCATGTCGGAGGCTATCCAGGGGATCAAGGCTGCTGATGCTGGCATCACTGCTATTTCCTCATTGATCGCTGCAGCTAAAGGTGTTGCGCAATCAGCACTTGCAACTGCAAGCATGACAGAGCGTGCCTCTTATGCAGTTACCTACAATACGCTGATGACGCAGATCACTCAGTTGTCGAGCGATGCTGGCTATCGTGGCACAAACTTCCTAAACAGAGATAATCTGACTGTAGAATTTGCGCCGACTACCAACGGAGCAACACTGCAGGTTAAAGGCTTTACTGCTACTAACTCAGGTCTTTCGATTGGTAAAGTTGGTATCGTAGGACACGGTCAGACCGCTAAAACTGCGGACTTAAGCACAGTACCTAAAACTTCGTTGCAGGTAACTACTGAGTGGGACAACTCTGTAACATCTACCGCAGCGAATGCTATCAGAAGTTCATCAAAGCAGTTGGAAAACGCACTCAGCACACTGCGTACAAAGTCATCTGAACTTTCTGCTAACCTTAGTGTTATTACAGTACGTCAGGACTTCACCGACAAGTTGATCAACACCCTCCAGTCTGGTGCAGATAACCTGACTCTGGCAGATTCAAATGAAGAAGGCGCCAACATGCTGATGCTGCAGACTCGTCAGAGTCTTGGTATTACTTCCCTCAGCATGGCTTCACAGGCAGCACAGGCTGTTCTGAGACTGTTCTAATTCAGTAATCAGTTTAGCTTACGCTCCGACCAAATGGGGGAAAGAAATTCTTTCCCCCATTTGCGTATTTTGAGACTGAGGCGAGGTGCCATATGAGTATTGATAAAATATCTGCAGTTACCCAGTTCCAAAACAGCCTGATGTCATCAGTTGGCGAACAGCTGAAAAAAACGCAAGGCGATAATACAAACTCTACAAAAAAAGTAGAAAACGATCAGGTTCATCTCCAGATAACTGTTCCGCAGCAAACGTTAGACACTCTGCAAAAAATCGGCAGTATTTCAGATGTATTGAACAGTACGGCAAAAAGCCTGCGAGCTACCGGCAAAGGCCTAAGCGCATCGGCTGATCTCGCAGAAAAGATGAGGGATACGCTTAAAAAAATCACCAAGAATTACCCTCCTTTTTCTATTGATAGTGCTGAGCGCAGAGACATTCTTATGAGTTATCGTGCATTGCAGAAAGAAATGGAAAAGATGATGGTGCCGGCTCCACCTCCACCGGTATATGATAAAGTGCAGGGTTTGTGGAAGGATCTTTTTGGGCAGAACCTGCCTGGCAATGTAGCTCTCCCGGACTTGCAGGATAATGCTTCAGACACTACTGTTGTTGATGCCACAACACAGCTGGAGGCTACTGGCAAGGCAATTACTGCTGTGCAAACTGCCATAGGCGCGTCACTCTGATATGTCATTAAAGCTAAGTCTTAAACCACATGAAAAGGTCATCATTGGTGGTGCCGTCATATCTGCCGGTAATAAGCACGTTGAGCTGCTGATAGAAAATGTTGTGCCGATTATGCGCCAGAAGGATATCATGCTGGAGGAAAATGCCAATACTCCGGCCAGGCGTATTTACTTTGCCATTCAGTTGATGTATATTGATGCAGAGAGCAGAGCCGCACATGTTG
>CAJBRY010000790.1 GCA_903958085.1 uncultured Geobacteraceae bacterium | reverse complement strand
TGGAACTATCTAATCGTGAAAAATTTAGACCTCATTTTTTGCCAATCTTATTGATACTGTTATCAACGAGTGTGGTCTATGCCCGTATTCTGCAACACGATTTTCTGAATCTTGACGACAAGTGGTATGTAACGATGAACCCAGATATTGCGGGTTTTACGTGGCAGCATATAAAAGAAATTTTCAGCTCATTCTATATCGGAAATTATGCTCCAGTGCAGATGCTGTCGTATATGCTGGACTATACAATCTGGAATATACAGCCTGGTGGCTTTCTTCTTTCAAATATAATTATTCACATTGCTAATGGCCTGATGGTCTACCGATTGTTCATTCGTTTTCATGGAACCCGATTGATTGGACTGGTAGCTGCAGAAATATTTTTGCTTCATCCCGTACAGGTCGAAACGGTTGCGTGGATTTCGCAACGGAAAAATTTATTGGCAATGCTGTTTTTTCTTTTGGCGTGGGAATATTATTGTCGATATCGTGAAAAGTTACCTGAGAAAAGGAAATTTGCATATTTTTTATCTTTAGCATTCTTTGTTCTGGCGCTCCTTTCAAAGTCAGTTTCTGTTATTCTTCCAGTTGTGCTTGTCATGTACGATTTTTACTATTTTGAAGGAAAACAGCGTGTTCAATTAGTTGATAAGCTCCCGTTCATTGTTGCAGCCGGAATTACTTCCGTTGTAACAATGTATAGTCAGCTCTCTTATATTGGTGAGGGGGGGAGAGTTGAAGAATTACATGGTGGTTCTGCTCTAGCCACATTCTTTACAATGATGCCCGTTTTTTGTCGTTATCTTGGCATGATTTTTTGGCCATCTAGTTTAAGCGCTGATTATAATCCGCCAATTTATCAGTCTCTTAATGTCGTAGTAGCCGGTTCATTTTTAATCATCCTGGCTGTTTTCTGGGGAGGCTTGAGATTGTACCGACAGGAGAGACGAATAGCATTCTGGGTGCCCTTCTTTTTTGTGGCGCTTCTACCGGTTTCACAGATAGTTCCGCTGTTTACACTTATGAGTGATCGTTATCTCTACTTTCCAATGCTTTCTGTTGCTGCTCTTGCCGGATTTGCTGCTTCAGTTCTCAAAAAACGTTGTTATAAGTATTCCAATTTAGTCACTCTGTTTATACTGCTTCCGTTGTTATCACTTTCGATTTTAACCTATAATCGTGCAGGCTTTTGGCGAAATTCTGTTATTTTATGGACCGATGCTACTTCTAAAGTAACGGACTGCGCAAGAATTTGGGGATACATGGGGAATGCGTACGATGAAGCTAAGGATCGAGGCTCTGCCATATACTCCTACAACCGTGGTCTTGCAATAAATCCGAATGATATGAAAATCTTATACGATTCCGGTTCCATGTACCTGCTATTGGGAGATAATGAACAGGCATACAGCATCTTAAAAAAGCTGATGGGTTTGGCTCCAAATCATATAATGGGACTGGTTGCTTTTGGTGATGTATCAGTGTTGCGTGGAGATTATGCAGAAGCGGAAAAGAGTTATTATCGCGCGAATCAGTTGCAGCCGAATGCGCCTGATCCGCTTATTAAGCTGGGGAATCTTGCTGTTGTTACAAATCGTCTCAATGACGCACTCGGATACTATTTACATGCAGAGGAAGTATACGAAGGTCATCCTGAAATTGCATATAACATTGCCTGTGTTGAATCGCTGTTTGGACGAGTGGACTCAAGCCTTTTCTGGCTTGATAAGGCTTTACAGCGTGGATATAAAAGTGAATTTACGCTTAGATCAAACGAAGAATTGTTGATTGTTCGAGAAGATGTCCGCTTTGAACAGCTGTTATCTCATAATTTTCATGATGGAAAATCCAGATAGTTTCTGCCATGTTTTCTTAATAGCAGTTGTAAATTCTCCTTTGCTTTGTAGTCATTTGGTACAAGGCGCAGTCCTTCCCTGTATTCAACAATCGCTTCTTCATTTCGACCCAACTTCTGCAGAGCCATCCCCAGGTTGGTATGAGCAAAAGGGAAATCCGGCCTCAGTTCCAGAATTGTACGATATTCCTTGACGGCCTCTTCGGTTCTACCCTCCAGAAGCAGCGCAGTCGCGAGAAAAAAATAATGGTCTGGGTATTTAGGGGTGATTTTAATTGCTTTGCGATATTCAGCAATTGCTTCGTCACGCCTCCCCTGGTCCCATAGTTCGCTTCCAAGAGTCATGTGGATAACATAATTATTGCTGGTGACTGCAAGAGTGTGGCGGAACAGTGTTTCGTTATTTCGCCAGAGAAGAACCTGTAGTCTTGTTTGAATCGCAAATAGCAAGACTAGGACGACTGCAATAATTATTAATGTGTTATGACCTTGACTCCATTTTGCTGATATACCATGCAGATACCAGACAGCAGCAACGGAGCATCCGATCATCGGGAGGTATGTATAACGATCTGCGTGTGACTGTATCCCTACCTGAACCAGGCCTATTACCGGTACCAGCATTCCCAAATACCAAAGCCAGCCTGTCAGCAGATAGGGCTGCTTTTTTCTCAGATAAAATACTGCCAGAGTTACCAGAGCGATTAGCGCGGTTCCAACAGCGGCAGTCCCAATAGACGGTGTATCAGGGAGGGGATAAAGAGGTGCTAGATTGTGAGGCCATAGCATATTCCTTAGGTAGATCAGATATGCGGATAAGGCATTCATCAGGCGATCAAGTATACTTAAATATTCTATGGGTATGACCGCCTCACCACTTTTCTGGGCGTAGAATGTGACGATGCAAGAAGCGAAGGCAAGGATTAGAAAAGGAATTTTTTCGAGAATTAAGGTGCGTACTGGAGCACTATCAAATCGATTTAATGGCCACCAATCCAGGAGCAGGAGAACAAAAGGAAGAGTAACCGACATTGGCTTTGACATAAGAGAAAGGGTGAAAAAAAATGTCACCGTAAATAAAGTACGCCAGTTGCTTCGCTTTGTATAAAGCAGATAAGTATGCAATGTAAGGATGAAGAAAAACGCACAGAGGAGGTCTTTTCGCTCTGCTATCCATGCGACAGATTCTACATGTAATGGGTGGAGAGCAAAAATTGCTGCAACGGTTACGCTTCTCCAGAGAGTGCCTGTCATTCGGACAAAAAGTAGCAGGAGCAGAAGCGTGTTTGCAATATGGAGCAGAAGATTTGTGGCATGATGTCCGCTTGGGTTCAGACCGAAAAAAGTTACGTCAAGTTGGTGAGAAAGCCAGGTAACAGGGTGCCAGTTTGTTACGTCGAACGAGGTAAACGCCCATTGAGCTGCTGCCCAGGAGAGGCCGCCTGTAACATGAGGATTTTGAGTAACATAGTAATGGTCATCGTAGTTTACGAACGGATTACCTGTTACCGGCCAGTAGGCACCTATTGTAAGCAGTGTAAGTAAAAGACATATTGGTAATAGTTTCGGACGCATTTTATAATCGAACGTTAATATTGAAGTGATCCTTTAGGATCACTTCCACAAGCCGGACAGCCTTGCATTGAAAGCGGCTTTTCCAGCCGGCATTCCGCTAGAAGTTTGTCATTGCTGAATATCTCAAGTGCCGGGCCGTCTGCCCAGACTTCTCCCTCGTGCAGTACAATTACTCGATTGCATAGTTCCAGAACCATATCAAGGTCATGACTTGTGAAAATTCTGGTGTGCTCGAAATCTCTAAGCAGTTTCATAAGCTGGCGACGAGCAAATGGATCAAGGCCGTTTGTTGGCTCGTCCATAACCAAAATATCAGGTGACATTGATAGAACCGTTGCGATTGCTACGCGTTTCTTCTCGCCTCCGGAGAGATGGTAAGGGGGTTTGTCGCGGAGGTGACCTGCACCGACCAGATCCAGTACCTCCGTAACACGTTCCTCAATATCTGCCGGTGAATATCCAAGATTCAGGGGGCCAAAAGCAACATCGTCAAAAACAGTAGGCATAAAAAGCTGGTCGTCAGGATCTTGAAATACCATGCCTATAGTACGCCTGATATCCGGTAATGTGCCTTTAGAAAGCGGAGTGTGACCAATATGAATTGTTCCGCCTGTTGGCTCAAGACAGCCATTTAGATGCTGCAAAAGCGTTGATTTGCCTGCACCATTTGCTCCGATTATCCCTACAGACTCGCCGTGAGTTATAACGAACGAGATGTCTTTCAGTGCCACAGTTCCGTCAGAATAGACATGGCGCAGATTCTTTACCTCTACGATATGGTGGCTCATAAAATCAACCTCGTGATTAGCGAGCCCAGAAGTTGTGGTACATTCTGAAGTCTCAAAAATATGAATAATGCAGACCATGCAAAAACAAAGCGGAGTTCAGGAGTTCCAAAATGTGACTGTCTACAGGCGTGGAATTCTCCCGTAAAACCTCTCGCAAGCATAGCCATATGGATGCGCTCGGCTCGTTGCCAGGTTCTGAGGAGCAGATGTCCTACCATTGAGCCAAAACTGCTTATTCCTTGCCCTTTTTTTCCGAAGGAGCGAAGTTCCCTTGCTCGGGAAGTCCGGGCTGACTCTTCGGTCAACACGAAGATATATCGATATAAAAATAACAGTTGCACTGCAAAAACCGGTGGCATTCCGAGGCTTTCAAGTGCTTGACAGACAGCAGTAAAGCCGGTTACTCCCAGAAGTATGAACGCAGCTCCAACAGTAAGGATTGATCGAGTGAGTATTGAAATGAATGATATCCAGCCCCCTGATATTTCAATAAATCCTAGATGCACGAATGTCTCTCTGTCAAAAACTGGATTGAATATGCCGACAGCGATAACAAACGGGCATAGCAGTATTATTTTTTTGAGGATAAACAGCGGGGGCAAGCCGGAAAGGGATATCATAATTATCGGAAATACAAAGAAAGGAAAGAGAGCAGTCAGTTCGTACCTGCTATAGGAAACAACACAGAGGATGAAAATCAGTGTCACAATAACCTTGGCTCTTGCATCAAGTCTGTGGATTGCCGAGCTTCTGTTTGCAAGTAGATCCAGGCTTTTTAGGTCGAGGACAGCACGATTTATTGAAGCCATTTATATGTCCCTTGGTTTTGGTTGCAAGAATCCTTATGCAATAAATTTAGAAAAGCGTCAAGCGCTTAAAATTGCAATTCGTGCTACCGGAACAGCTCCTGCTCTGCGTTAATAAATTGTGGCACATACATCCGAAAAAAATTTATTTGTTATACTGAATCATGTATAAGGAATCATTTTAGGATTGATATGATAAGTACAATTTTTTGTTACGATTCCAATTACTGAAAGTTTTGTGATTATACATTGAAAATTTCCGTTGTTATACCTGTCTATAATGAACAGGCTACCATTCGTGAAATTTACGAATGCATTAAGGCCGTGGACATTGATAAAGAGATAATCTTTATCGATGATGGTTCTACTGACGGTAGTCGGGATATACTTAACGGTTTTTCTGATGAGTTCACTCGCGTGGTATTTCACGACAGGAATTTGGGTAAAGGAGCTGCTCTTAGGAGCGGATTTCAGTATGTTTCTGGTGACATCGTAATAATTCAGGATGCAGACCTTGAATATGATCCTGCGCAGTATTCAAAGTTGATTAAACCGATTCTTGAGGGTAAGGCGGACGTAGTTTATGGTTCCCGTTTTGTGACCGGTGACTACCGTCGTGTATTATTCTTCTGGCATATGGTTGGTAACAGTTTCCTGACATTATTATCTAATCTATTTACAAATCTAAATTTGACAGACATGGAGACCTGCTACAAGGTTTTCAGGCGCGAAATTTTGAATAAGTTCACTATTGAAGAGGATCGTTTCGGTTTTGAGCCCGAGATAACGGCGAAATTTGCAAAATTGAGGCTCAGAATCTATGAAACAGGCATCTCATATTCAGGCAGAACCTACTCTGAAGGTAAAAAAATAGGATGGAGAGACGGGATTTCTGCGATACGTTGTATCGTTAAGTATAATCTGCTCCGTTAATGTTTCCGCATATTTGGGATAGATCAATTGAGAACTACGGGAGTTATTTTTGAAAACCACACTGGTTTGCTGCACTTGGAATGAAATTAATGGCATGAAGGCTATAATGCCTCTGATAGATCGGAATTGGGTTGATCAGATAATAATTCTTGATGGCGGTTCGACAGACGGAACTATTGAGTGGGCGCGTGAAGAGGGATACTTTGTCTATGTTCAGCAAAAGCCTGGCATACGTAATGCCTACATGGAGGTGCTTCCATATATTGAAGGTGACGTTATTATCACCTTCAGCCCTGATGGAAACTCGATTCCGGAACTGCTGCCACCTTTAGTTGATAAGATGCGGGAAGATTACGATATGGTGATTGTTTCGCGCTATCTAGGTTCGGCAAAAAGCGAGGACGATGACCTGTTGACTGGATTTGGTAACTGGTTATTTACCAGAACAGTAAATCTGCTGTTCAATGCAGATTATACAGATGTTATGGTGATGTACCGAGCCTACAAAAAGCAACTGATTTATGATCTGGAACTTGATACAGATAAAGCTTATCGTATGCCGGAAAAACTTTTTAGAACAAAAATCAGTTGGGAACCGATGCTGTCGGCGAGGGCGGCAATTAGAAAGCTTAAAATCGGCGAGATTCCAGGTGATGAACCACCGCGGATTGGTGGAGAGCGAAAGCTGCAGATTTGGCAATGGGGTGCAGCTTATTATTTCCAATTTTTTAGAGATTTTCTTTACTGGCGATGATTCAAAAAATATCGCTATTACAGATATTTGATTGTTTATTCAGCATTCCAATAATAATTACGGGTTGCGTATGCGAGCTATAAAAAAACTTTCAATAGTTTTCTCTTTTAGAAACGAAGAGCAGGTTCTGCCAGAACTCGTTCAACGGGTTGTAGCAGCTGTTGGAACAATAGGTTGTGACTATGAGGTTATTTTTGTAAATGACGATTCCACTGACGGTTCGCTTGAACTCCTTCTTAGTCTGGCAGAGAAAAACGATAGAATAAAGATAATAACGATGTCACGAAGGTTTGGAGTACATCCTTGTGTTATGGCAGGGTTAAGTTTTACGTCCGGTGATGCAGTAGTTTACATGGATTCTGATCTTCAGGATCCTCCGGAGTTGATTCCGGCTATGGTAGAAAAATACAAGGATGGTGCTGATGTAGTAAATATGACACGGACTGACAGACGTGGAGAGCATGCAGCAAAGATGTGGATAACCAGCTTGGCTTATAAGATCATCAACAGTATGTCGGATATTTCGATACCTGAAAATACGGGGGATTTTAAACTGTTGTCGCGTCGGGTAGTTGAAAATATTCTTTCACTCAGGGAAACCGACCCGTTTATGAGGGGACTTGTCTATTGGGTTGGTTTCCGGCAGGACACCATTCATTATGTCAGGGAGGCAAGATTTGCGGGTGACACCCATTTTTCGCTTTTAAGCGGAGGTCCAATCAAAGAATTTTTTCGTGGCATAACCTCCTTTTCTGTGATTCCACTCTATCTGTCACTGTTGATTGGGCTTGTTGCTACATTGATAGCATTTATTACCCTGACGGTTATTCTTGTTCTCAAAGCTCTGGGACTGAATCTTCCAGGTTGGACATCAATCATGGCTGCTACATTGTTTTTGGGCGGAACGGCCTTAGAGATGGAAACCGGCGACCTGCACATCTTGCACGCCAAGACTGTTTTGCTCGCCACCGGCGGCGCGGGCCGGATTTTTGC
>CAJBRY010000789.1 GCA_903958085.1 uncultured Geobacteraceae bacterium | reverse complement strand
TTGCACCGAACAGGATTATTGCCAAAATATCCAGAGAAGAACTTGCGGAGAAATTCTTTTCCCCGCCACCAGAGAAGTTATTGCGACAATTGGTTGATGAAGGAAAAATTACCTCTGAGCAGGCTGAGCTTGCATCACAAATACCAATGGCTCAGGAAGTCACAGCTGAAGCTGATTCTGGTGGTCATACCGATAATCGCCCTGCTATTTCTCTTTTTTCGACAATTGCTTCAGTTGCCGCTCGCATGGAGCAGAAGTTTGCATACGGATTTAAACTCAGAGTTGGACTGGCAGGTGGAATTGCCACTCCATCTGCAGCGGCGGCAGCTTTTGCCATGGGTGCATCCTACATTATGACAGGTTCTGTAAATCAGGGTTGCGTTGAGTCAGGAACTTCCGACTCGGTTCGCCGAATGCTTGCGGACACACGTCAAGCTGACGTCACAATGGCACCAGCTGCTGATATGTTTGAAATGGGTGTAAATGTACAGGTTTTAAAGCGTGGCACTATGTTTCCGATGCGTGCGTCAAAACTTTATGAGCTATACAGAGCTTATGATTGTCTGGAAAGTATTCCATTAGCCGAAAAGGAAAAACTTGAAAAAACAATTTTCCAGGCCACAGTTGACGATATATGGCGAGAAACAAAAGTTTTTTTCCTGAAACGGGATTTAAAACAGGTAGAGCGTGCTGATCGAGACCCTAAGCATCGTATGGCACTGGTATTCAGATGGTATCTTGGGCAGGCTGCTCATTGGGCAAAAGATGGCGTAACCGGTAGGACAATTGATTATCAGGTTTGGTGCGGTCCTGCTATGGGTGCTTTCAATGAGTGGGTCGCCGGTACCTTTCTGGAATCTGCGGATCAGCGCCATGTAGCAACTGTTGCCCGGAATATAATCTATGGAGCAGCGGTATTGACCCGTTCCAATTTTCTGCGCTATCAGAATATTTCGCTTCCAACCAATTTTAAAATAAAACCACTTGAAGATATTCATATCAAGGAGTACCTCGCGTGAAACAAAAGAAGACCAATCAGACAAATTCTGTCTGCACAGTACCTTTGGCAATTATTGGAATTGGCTGCTTATTTCCGAACGCCCAGGACAGCACAACCTACTGGGCAAACATTCGCGAAGGAATTGATGCAATCAGCGATATCCCCGCTACGCATTGGCGTGTTCAGGATTATCATGATCGGGATCCAAAAGCTCCCGACATGACGTATGGACGGCGCGGAGGTTTTCTTTCCGAGGTACCCTTTAATCCTATGGATTACAACATTCCGCCTGCAACTCTGGAAGCAATTGACACGTCCCAACTTCTGGGGCTTGTAGCAGCCGGTCAGGCTCTTAAGGATGCCGGTTATGGTGCAGAACGCAGATATGATCGCGATCGAGTCAGTGTCATTCTTGGAGTTACCGGTACTCTCGAACTTGTTATCCCGCTTGCAGCACGTCTTGGTCATCCTCACTGGAGAAGTGCACTTAAAGATGCTGGGGTTGACGATGCGACTGCTGATGACGTCGTTCAACGGATATCTGATTCTTACGTATCATGGCAGGAAAATTCCTTTCCCGGTTTACTCGGCAACGTAGTTGCCGGCAGGATCAGCAAACAGTTTGATTTTGGCGGCACCAACTGTGTTGTCGATGCCGCATGTGCCAGCTCTTTAAGCGCTCTTCATCTGGCATCAATGGAACTGGCAACAGGAAAATCTGATATGGTTGTTACAGGCGGCATAGATACCTTTAACGACATTTTTATGTATATGTGTTTCAGCAAGACTCCTGCCCTGTCTCCAACCGGCGATGCAAAACCATTTGATGCTTCCGGTGATGGTACAATTCTTGGCGAAGGACTCGGTATTATGGTTATAAAGCGGCTTGATGATGCCGAACGTGATGGTGACCGGATTTATGCAGTAATTCGTGGTGTCGGCTCGTCAAGTGACGGCAAGGGAGAGGCAATATATACTCCCAGTGCATCAGGGCAGAAAAAAGCGATTTTTGATGCTTATAAAAGCGCTGGAGTAACTCCTGAAAGCATCGGCCTTGTTGAGGCTCACGGAACAGGCACAAAGGTCGGTGATGCAGTCGAAGTTTCTGCTTTGCGGGATATTTTTGGCGAGTCGGAAAAACCCTGGTGTGCACTTGGGTCTGTAAAGTCGCAGATTGGACACACAAAAGCTGCTGCCGGTGCCGCCGGAATGATAAAGGCTGCTTTGGCACTCCATCACAAGGTAATTCCACCGACAATAAAGGTTCAACAGCCTTTGCCGGAAGTAACAAAAGAAAATACTCCATTTTATTTGACTAATCGTAAACGCCCATGGCTTGCCAAAAACGGTCAACCGCGTCGTGCCGCGGTCAGTGCCCTCGGTTTCGGCGGTTCTAACTTCCATGTTGTTCTTGAAGAGTATTCACCCAAATCAAAAACTGCTGATTGGGATGGTACCATCCAGATCCTTCCATTTTCAGCACCAGACGTCGTTTTACTTGAGAAGATACTTTCCGAAGCATCTAAAATTGAATCCTGGCTGGAAATCCGCGCACTGTCATCGACTCTCCGTTCAACATTCAATTCGGATTTGAAATGCCGTTTAGCACTGGTTTTGGAACAGGGTAAATCAACTCTGAAGTCGCTCTGCAATAACGCTCTTTCCATGCTACTGAAACAGTCTGACTCGTCATGGAGTACTCCTGACGGTGTCTGGTATTCATGCGATTCTGAGCGCGGCAAAGTTGGACTTCTCTTTCCAGGTCAGGGCGCACAATATTCCGGAATGCTTCGCGATCTTGCCTGCAGTTTTCCACAAATGATGAATAGTCTTGAGGCTGCGGATAACGGATTTGTAAGCACCAGCGGAAATACTCTGTCTGACTTGATTTATCCTCCAACTGCCTTCAGTGATGATGCCAGAGAAAAATTAGAAGACGCTCTTCGCTCAACCGATGTGGCACAGCCAGCTATCGGTGCTGTCAGCCTTGGTGCTTTACATGTCATGGAGTCGTTCGGCCTGGTTCCGGACGCTGCAGCCGGTCACAGTTATGGTGAACTTACCGCACTCACTGCTTCTGGAAGACTTGATGAGTCAACATTCCATCTTCTTTCACGGCTGCGTGGTAAACTTATGGCTGCCGGAGATGGCGACAAAGGCAGTATGATTGCAATATCAGCGCCATTAAATGATGTGCAACAGCTGATTGACGCTGAAAAACTTGATCTTGTTATTGCTAACCGGAATGCCCCTAATCAGGCAGTCCTTTCCGGCAGCAGTGCTGAAATCAGTCGAGCTGCCGAAGCCTGTAAATCACGTAAACTTTCATGCAAAAAACTGATAGTCGCCGCCGCCTTTCATAGCCCTCTGGTCTCAGATGCTGCAGTCCCGTTACTGGCAGCACTGAATGATAACCAATTTCAAAGGGCACTATTCCTGTTTTTTCAAACACTTCTGCCTCTTGTTATCCTGACAGAGAAACTGAAGCAAAAAAACTGCTTGCCGGGCAATTGGCGCAACCAGTTGAATTCGTATCTGAGATTGAAGCGATGTATGAATTCGGGATACGTACATTCGTAGAGATTGGTCCCGGCGCACGTCTTAGCGGCCTTGTTTCTGCAATACTTGCCGGTCGTCCTCATAATGTCATGGCACTGGATTCATCAGCGGGCAAGCGTTCCGGTATTGCCGATTTGGCCAGATGCCTTGCACAGCTTTCTGTCCTCGGCTATAAACTCAATCTAAGCTCCTGGGATGAAGGTTTTGTTCAGCCTTCCCTTTCAGGCAGCAAAAAACCTGCACTTACGATAAATCTTTGTGGTGCTAATTATGTGAAACCTAAAGCAAAACGACCAGCTTCCGCTCCCCGCCCCACCCCGGTTACAAATCATGGAGATTCTCCACTCTCCCAGACTACCGGCTTTTCTCCGTCAGTTTCCTCTGATCTCCTCACCGAATCTTTGCGCGTTGCAAGGGAGGGAATGACAACGCTCGCCAGAATGCAGGAAGATACAGCGCAACTTCACAGGCGTTTTCTTGAAGGTCAAGATGCTGCAGGTAAAACCATTCAACTTCTTCTGGAGCAGCAACAGCGTATTCTTCAAGGTGGCACATTAAACGCCCCACTTACTTCTCAATTTTCAGTTGTTGCTCCAACTTCTCATACTCCTGCTGCTTTTTCTGCCATTGATTCGGCAGCTACACAAAATGTTCCGCATGCTCAACCCAAATCAAATCATATTTCCGATGCATTACTTTCAGTTGTCAGTGAAAAAACCGGTTATCCAATAGAGATGCTTGAAATGGAGATGGGACTGGATTCTGACCTCGGCATTGATTCCATTAAAAGAGTCGAAATTCTTTCCGCACTTCAGGAAAAGCTCCCCGGTTCACCTGTTATCGGTCCAGAACATTTGGGAACACTGCATACACTGGGAGAAATTGCCAGTTATCTGGGTGCTGGAGCTAAAACTGAAATCTCGTCCTCTAAAGAAGCGGTTTCATCATGCAAAATTTCTGAAACTCTCCTGGCTGTTGTCAGTGAAAAAACCGGCTATCCAATTGAGATGCTTGAAATGGAGATGGGGCTGGATTCTGATCTCGGGATCGATTCCATTAAACGAGTCGAAATTCTTTCCGCACTTCAGGAAAAGCTCCCCGGTTCACCTGTTATTGGCCCGGAACATCTTGGAACCCTGCACACTCTTGGAGAAATTGTTGTTCACCTGGGGGGGGGATGTGATTACGTAGAACATCAAACGGTCACTTTAAACAGTACTCGGATAACAAATACGCTGTTAGCGGTAGTGAGTGAAAAGACCGGTTATCCTGTGGAAATGCTTGAACTCGAAATGGGTATGGATTCTGACCTGGGTATTGATTCGATTAAACGTGTTGAAATTCTGTCAGCAATTCAGGAAAAACTCCCTAATTCGCCGATTATTGGCCCGGAACATCTTGGCACTCTTAATACTTTGGGAGAAATTGCCGTTTTTTTGGACAGATCAGCCGGAGTAACCGAGGTTAGTTCCGAGAAGTCAGTAAAAGAAGTTATTTCAGGTGCCGGCTCAATTTCCAACACCACTTCATCGTTATATATCAATCGCAGCACGATTATTCCGGCTCCAATTGTCACAACCCCTCAAAAATTGTCTGTTTCAGAAAAAGGTGCGATATGGGTAACTGAAGATGGCTCGGGTTTTTCAGCAGAATTATGTACTTTGCTGAGCACATCTGGATACTCTGTCAGATTAGTTGATATTGAGGATGCATATATGAGTGCAGCTGGGGCCGATATTGCCGGCCTGGTGATATGCACTCCATCTTCAGGAGCTGATGATGCTTTTTATGAGAATGCGTTCCTGCTTCTGAAATCATCTGCTTCCTCATTACGCCTGTCTGGGGAAAACGGCGGGGCTCTTTTCGCTACAATCTCGCGGCTGGACGGTTTTTTCGGTTGTGGAGGGAGTAATTTACTTTCTGATCCATTTTCAGGTGGTCTTGCAGGACTTATAAAAACTGCCTCAAGAGAATGGAGTGAGGTTTCTTGCAAGGCGATTGATCTTGGAATGTTCTCTGATTTAAAGGCGGAGGCATCTGCTGTAGCGGAAGAACTTTTTATTTCAGGGCCCATAGAGGTCGGACTTACTCCTGCTGGCAGAACTTCCCTCAAAGTAACGGACCTTCCAACTCTAGATCGTTCGTCCAATCTCCCTTTGCAAAGCGGTGAGGTTGTTGTAATTACAGGCGGAGGCAGAGGGGTAACCGCTTCAGTTGCTATTGCTCTCTCCGAAGCCTTTAAGCCGACACTTGTTCTTCTTGGGCGCAGTCATGAACCTCAAACGGAGCCGGAATGGCTGAAAAAACTGCATGATGAGGCACATATTAAGCGTGCAATTCTTGAGCATTCAACTGAAAAGCTTCATCCTCGTGAAATCGAAGAACGATACCGCACCGTCGTTGCAGGCCGCGAGTTAAAAGCAACACTGGCGATGATAGAGAATAGTGGTGGTAAAGCGGTATATCATTCGGTTGACATTCGTGATGCAGAGGCCGTTAAATCTCTGTTTGACGAAATCCGGCGGATCCATGGCCCTGTCCGCGGAATAATTCATGGAGCAGGTGTTCTTGCTGACCGTCTTATTTGTGATAAGACCCTTGAACAATTTGTCAATGTATATGGCACAAAAGTTGCGGGATTACGTTCTCTGCTTGAAGCTTCTCGCTCTGACAAACTTCGATTTATAGCTCTCTTTTCTTCTACTACC
>CAJBRY010000788.1 GCA_903958085.1 uncultured Geobacteraceae bacterium | reverse complement strand
TAATACAGAATTAACCTGCCTGTTACTTTAAATTTGGTGCAAAATATAGCACAGGTTCATCCTCTTGCAAACATGACAATTGAATGCTAAAAGAATATTCGAAATCTAGTTGATGCTGCATATATAGAAATAAGGACGGAAGTCAATGAACTCTGACCTTTCCATATCCGATGTGGTCGGCCAATTTGCTGAAACGGAACTGCGAAAGTTTTTTCGCGCGTCAGAGATTGGTCCCGGACAGGTACTTATCACCGACAACAAAGGAATAATCGAATATGCGAACCCAGCTTTTTCCAAAGTAACCGGTTATTCTTTTCAGGAAATTGTTGGCAAAACTCCGGCAGTACTGAAGTCTGAGCGAATGTCCGCTGCATTCTACCAACGACTCTGGGACTCACTTGATTCAGGAATTGAATGGCGTGGAGAGTTCTTCAATCGTCGAAAGGATGGTACCTACTACCTTGAAAAGGCGGTTATTTCTGCAATCAAATCAAATGACGGATCGGTTTCCCACTTTGTAAAAGTTTCAGAAGATATTACCGATCAGAGGCAGTACGAAGAACAGCAACAACAACGACTGAAATTGATTGAGTCAATCAATAGTGCGAATCTTCATTTTATGGAACACGGCAATCTGCAGCAGATGGCCGAAGTTATTATTAAAGCCTGCATGACCATTACAAGTTCATCCTTCGCAATACTTTATGAGATGCTCCCTAATGGCAACGCCGGTTTACTTGCATTGTCAATGACATCATTGGATCCACTGCCGGGCTTTAAAGAAATTCAATACGAACTTATGCGTCACGGGCAATACGAAGTCCCTCTCCACAAGTCGCTTATTATGGCCCCGGTTATTGAGAACAGATCAATTGTTGTAAACCTTCCTGAAGAAAATCTATGGCAGATCTGTACATGCAGAGTCTGTTCGTCTTCAATATTTACTTTTGCAGGCTTTCCGCTGAAGATCGGCACAAATACTATTGGTATGATAGGACTTGCAAACAGTGAAAATGGTTACTCTGCAGATGACATTATTGATCTCGAAAATTTTTCTCACTTATGCGCTATGGCAATTTCCGCTGCCAGAGCAGAAAATACTAGAAAATCAACTTTAGATCAGCTTCGTCAGTCACAAAAAATGGAAGCTATCGGCCAATTGGCAGGAGGCATTTCACACGATTTCAATAATCTGCTAACCGTTATTAACGGATATAGCACACTCGCCCTGCAAAAAATCGGCACAACCCATCAGGCGTCAAAAGATATTGAACAGGTAATTAATGCAGGGGAACGGGCAACGGCTCTTATAAGACAATTACTTGCATTCGGGCGCAGACAGATTCTTGAACCGCAACCGGTAAATGTAAATGTTTTCATCACCAGCATCAACAAGATCCTATGTCGCCTGATCGGAGAAAACATCTCCCTGACCACTCAGCTTTCACCTGACATAAGCATGGTTATGGCCGACCCCAGTCAGATAGAACAAATTATTATGAATCTGGTTATAAATGCCCGTGATGCTATAGAGCGCGGTGGAGTCATTACAATTAAAACAGAGAATTTTGCTATCGATTCTGCTTTTACTCTAAAAAACCGGGGTTCTGTCGAGGGTGAGTACGTTGTCATTTCTGTTATCGATAGCGGCCTGGGAATGAGCGAAGAAATCATCAGCAGAATATTTGAGCCATTTTTTACAACCAAAACCGAATCAGGAACAGGTCTGGGGCTTGCAACAGTTTATGGCATCGTAAAGCAGAATAGCGGCTATATTCAAGTCTTAAGCCAGGTTGGAATCGGAACGGAATTCAAAGTGTTCATTCCTCGTTTAATGAAGCATCAATTCGAAAATAAATCTTTGGACTCCTCTAAAAAATTATTGAAAACAGTGCGAGGCGAAGGACTTATTCTTGTTGTAGAAGACGAGCAGACGGTTCT
>CAJBRY010000787.1 GCA_903958085.1 uncultured Geobacteraceae bacterium | reverse complement strand
GAGAATGGAATCTTGCCTGCATGGCATACAACATCAAGAGGATGCATAGCTTAAAAATGGCTTGAAAAAGAACAAGAACAGCAAGCAGAATCAAATAACAGGAAAATGTGTGGTCAAAATCTCAAGCCCGACAGACTCCTAGGCAAACGGTAGTTAGAACTGAGAGCTTAAAGAGGATATAAAATTATGGCCGATAAAATAGTTCGTGCGCTATGCTTGTCTGGTGGCATTAGGATTCTTGTATGCTGTGCAGATACCATGGCAAGGGAAATCTGCACGCTCCAGCAGACATCAGACACGGCATCTGTTGCGCTTTCCCGCGGGCTTGTAGGAGGGGCGCTGTTTGGTTCACTTCTAAAAGGGGACCAGCGGGTCGCGCTCAAGTTTGAGGGAAATGGTCCACTACAAAAAATGATTATCGAGGCTGATAGTGATGGTGCAGTTCGGGGATGTGTGGGAAATCCTGCCGCAAATATTGAACCGATTAACGGCAAATGGAATGTAGCCGGCTTGATTGGCAAGGCTGGTTTTCTCACTGTGTCCAAAGATCTTGGCTCGGGAGGGCATCCCTATCGTGGGGTCGTTCAACTTGTCAGCAGCGAAGTTGCGGAGGATCTGGCTTACTATCTGACCGATTCCGAGCAAACTCCATCAGCCGTGGGTTTGGGGACAACGCTTGCCGAAGATGGCAGTGTTGCAATTTGCGGTGGTTTTCTTGTTCAGTCTCTGCCAAAGGTAGCTGAAGCTGAAATTGAAATAATCATGGATCGAATCACAAAGCTACCAGCTTTATCAACCCTGCTTGAAGAGAGTGGTCCGGAAGGTTTGCTGGGGGAATTATTTGGGGACATTCCGTATACAATTCTCGAGTCACACGAAATATTTTTCCGATGCGGGTGTAGCAAGGAGAAGGTTGAGAGGGCACTACTTACTTTTGGGTGTGAGGAACTTAAAGATATGCGTGCAAAAGAGAGTGGCGCTGAAGTGACGTGTGAATTCTGCCGAGAGCGCTATAATCTTGACACTGCTGATTTAGACAACTTGATAGCAATTGCTTCAAAAACTTCCCCCAATTAACGTGCCAACAGTATTATTAACCATTGCCTACGATGGCACGAACTACTCCGGATGGCAGGTACAACCAAACGGACAGGCAATTCAACCGATTGTTGAGAATGCCCTTGGACTGCTATTGAAAGAGCAAGTAAAAATACGTTCATCCGGTCGTACCGATGCCGGCGTACACGCTCTAGCAATGGCCGCAGCCTTTACAACTAGCAAAGATCTTCCCTTACGAGCCTATGTTGAAGGGGCTAATCGTTTTCTGCCTGTCGATATTGCCATACAGAAAGCGCAAATTGTTCCGGATGGATTCAAACCGATTCCCATGGCAAAGTCAAAGCATTATCGTTATTCTATTATCAACTCATCTGTACGTTCTCCACTTGACAGGCTATATAGTTGGCAGGTAAGAGAGCCACTTGATCTTCGTTTGATGGCAGATGCTGCTTCATATTTTGTTGGTACGCATAACTTTTCAGCATTTAGAGCATCTAATTGTACTGCAAAAACCACCATCAGGCGTATTGATTCTGTAGATATTACTCAGAATGAAACCCTTATTAACATTGATGTTATCGGTGGAGGTTTCCTGAAAAATATGGTACGGATAATGGTCGGTACGCTTGTTGATGTAGGAAAAAGGCGTTTCGTGCCTTCACAGGTTGAAGCACTGTTACGTGAAGGGAAAAGAAAAGAGGCCGGTAGTACTTCACCGGCCTGTGGTTTGTGTCTTGTGCGGGTATTTTATCCGGAAAGCCTGCTTCTCTTATGATAAGCGATAGCTGTTTATATTTAGAGGGCTTTGCCAATCAGTGCATCAAGCTGTGACTTTGGCACGGCACCAACAACCTGATCCACAACCACACCACCCTTGAACAAAATAATTGTAGGGATGCCGCGAACTCCATATTTTCCAGGGGTTGCCTGACTTTCATCGACATTGACTTTGCCAACTTTTATTTTGCCGGCATATTCGTCCGCAATGGTATCTATCAATGGCGCAATCGCCTTGCATGGCGCACACCATGTAGCCCAGAAATCAACAAGAACCGGTATATCGGATTGCAACACTTCACGGTCGAAATTTGCGTCGGTAAATGACTGAACATTTTCACTGGCCATCTGTAATTCTCCTTTAAGTGCTTGGTGATTTTAGAGAGATGATATACTAGGCAGTGAAAAAATCAAGAGCAAACTCAATAACTGCACATCTTGCAAGCGAATACTTTTAGTGAAATTTCGGGTCAAACAGGTTGCAAGCTGAAACTGAGGAATACATCAATTTTTTAAGCCTGGACGAAAGGTTACAAAATGTCGCTTTACCGATTATTAAAACATTTGCTTCCACTTTTTCTTTTGACTTCCTGTGCCAACTTTGCACCAGTTCCTTTAGATTACCGTCAAGGCGCAATAGTGGAGTCTATTTCGTCTGCGGTTTATCTTTCCATCAATGCATCAGGTATGAATCTTGCTGGGAGTGGCTATCTTGTCTACCGTCGTCCTGACCAACTCCACTTGGTTGTCCTAACTCCTTTTGGTACGACCATTTTGGAGGCTTTTGCACTGGGGGAGCGAATTGTATTGATTTATCCGTCACAGTCAACAGCTTATGTCGGAAAATTTGACGAGCTTCCGGACAAAAATGGACTACAAGGATGGCGATTGATGCGCTGGGTTATGGACGCTGACCCTAGCGCGGATAAGCAGCTAAGTGAATCCGTTGAGCGTATAGGCAAACTTGGGTTTTCTGAAAAACTGAGTTATAAGAACGGGCTTGTAGTAGCGAAAGAGTCTCAAACGGGTGATAAAGTCCTCTATAGCAAATATGTCGCCATTAAAGGCATCCCTGTTGCTTCTGAGTTTGAGCTGCAAAATAGCCGTGAAGACAGCATCAGGATAACGCTTGATGAACCTGATGTTAACATTTCACTTGATGACACCGTATTTATGCCACGACTCGATGGTTTGACAGTTGTACCTCTCTCTGACCTATAGGAGTGCTAATTCCAAGTTGCATTCAAGCTGCCTTAATTAATACTCACAACATCGAGGTGACTCATGGCAAGAACAGTTTCTATCAGCAATATCGAAATTGCTCAAGCACGTCTTCTTTGGGAACAAGCAAAGTAGCATCGGACTGCCGAAACACCCCAAAAGTGATCCAGTTGCTCAGGAGGTTTTCAAAAGAAATCCGCCTAAATTGTGGATGCCGCCTGAATATCAAATAAAGACAATCTTCCCGTCCGATTGATGTTTCAGGATGAGGCATGCTTTGGCGGGATGAGTGCTGCTCAAAAAGCTTGAGCGCTTAGTTTCTTCCTGGGAAGGTGGCGTTTCAAAATGTTTGTAGTTTATTTTGAAAATGTAAACGACTGCATCCAACTCCAGTGGAAGCACCAGCCGACACAATCGCTTATCCTCCTAAAACTCGAACGTCGACTATTATGTGTAGGTGTCCAATTACCAGCAGCGCTTTAGTAGATTATGCTATAAAGCTCAAATAAAGCCAAGTGAGGTGCAGTATGCAAAAGAGAATGAAGATTTGCATAAACACAGGTGGCGGAGATGCACCGGGTCTGAATGCTGTTATTGAGGCAGTCACTATGGCTGCATATAATCGCCAGTGGGAAGTCTACGGGATTAAATGTGGATATACGGGTCTTCTGAACTCAGAAGAAATAATCAACCTGACTCCGGAAAAAGTAGATGGAATAGCCAGCGTAGGCGGAACCATACTTGGAAGCACAAACAAGGGGAATCCTTTCATGATGCCTGTTTGCAATGCTGCCGGTGAATATGAACAACGTGACCTGTCAGACAGGGTTATGGAAAATTTCCGGCGTTTACGCTTTGATGCGCTTGTTGCCGTCGGTGGAGACGGGAGTCTTGAGATTGCGCACCGTTTTGCGGAAAAGGGAATGCCGGTAATCGGAGTTCCCAAAACCATTGACAATGATATGGGAGGAACCGTAATAACCTTCGGTTTTGATACTGCCGTCAGTATTGCCACCGAAGCGATTGACCGTTTGCATTCAACGGCTAAGTCCCACGACAGGGTCATGGTGGTAGAGGTTATGGGACGCAATGCTGGATTTATTGCTCTTAACAGCGGCATTTCTGGCAACGCTGAAGTGATACTGATTCCGGAAATCCCATTCGACATAGATAAAGTATGCGATAAGATTATGGACAATGAACTACACGGAAAGAAATATGCAATAGTTGTAGTAGCTGAGGGGGCGCTTCCAGCAGGTGGCAGTGTTATTACAAAAGGCTTGGGTGAAAGCGGACGCCAGCATGCAATTCTGGGAGGTATTGCCGAATATGTGGCAAAAGAGATCTCACAGCGTACCGGCAAAGACTCACGCTCTATGGTCTTGGGGCATCTACAGCGTGGTGGTTCACCAACCACTTTTGATCGCCTGCTTTCCCTGCGGTTTGGTGCCGCTGCTGTAAGAGCAATTGAAATAGGAAAGTTTGATCACATGGTAGCACTGCATTCGCCGGATATCGCACTAGTTCCGCTGGGGGAAGCACTGGGAATTCAAAAACGCGTTCGAATCGATGGAGACACTGTGCTAACAGCCCGTGATCTTGGGATAAGCTTTGGAGATTAGGTGCAATCAGGCAAAACTAAACAGCAAATTCTGTTAAAGATCCAGAGGCAATTCCCACAAAGGCAGTGTATTACTGGAAATACACATTTATGGATGTAATAGCTTTGCTATGACGCAAAAAGACTCCGGATAAACCAGAGTCTTTTTGTAAATTGTTTTAGCGGTAAAGCTAAACTAGTTCCAAAGCGCTGAAAAAATATGGAATTTCAAATGCGGCTGTTTCAGGAGCATCAGAACCGTGTGATGAATTTTCTTCAATATTGATGGCGAAATCCTTACGAATCGTCCCAGGTTCGGCATTGGCAGGGTTTGTTGCGCCCATAAGCGTGCGCCAGTCAGCAATAGCATTTTCTTTCTCCAGGCAGAGTACTATGACAGGACTACGGGACATAAAGGCGCAGAGGTCATTAAAGAACGGCCGCGAACTGTGAACATAGTAGAAACCTTCTGCCTGTTTTTTTGTAAGATGAATTTTTTTCATCCCAACGATATTAAATCCCTTTTCCTCGATTCGATCCAGAATTTTACCAGACAACTTGCGCTCAACTGCGTCCGGCTTAATGATTGCAAACGTACGTTCCATGATTGTTTCCTCCATTTAGATATCAAACTTTTCTTTCTCCAATATCTGTTTTATGCCTAATTGTCAAGTTTTGGGGTGTAGTGTTAAATGCTTTTGCTGTAAAGTTGGCATTCCATATATATGCTTTAGAATGAGGCCGGCAGGTTGTAGATTCTGTATAAGAGGTCGTTGAGTATGAAAATTGGCATAATCGTCGCCATGAGAGAGGAGTTCCTTGCTGTTTCTGCCTGTTTTGGGACTTCAGCAAGTGAAATACTCGGATCATTTAAGGTCCGACGTTTCAGTAAAGTAGAAGCTGAATTTATACTGATAGAATCAGGTTTTGGTTTTAATAATGCGGCCATGGCAGCAGAGGTCCTGATACACGATGAGAGGCCTGACCTGCTGATTTCAGCCGGTTTTTGCGGTGCAATTTCAGAGGGTTTGGAGGTGGGAGATGTGGTGCTGGCTGAACAGATTGTAATTAGCGATGGAAAAGGAGTTGCGGATGTCCCCATACTGCTTTCAGACATCGGAGCTGGATTAGTCACAAGTCAGCCAGGTCCGGATAGACAGATTGTCACGGGCACTTTCGTTAGCACATCAGTAATAACCAAAAAAAAACTATTGGCTACAATTTTGGCCGGTTGTTACAGGAATCCTGTCGTAGAAATGGAAAGCGGGGCCATAGCAATTGTAGCGGTAGAAAATAATATCCCAATGTTGGCAATTAGGGCTGTCAGCGATGCTTCCACAGAGGAACTCGATTTTTCAATTGAAGAATTTTGCGATGCAGACTTACGGCACGTCATCCCGCACAAAGTAATGATGACAATCATAAAAAAGCCCCGTTTGATACCGCAACTGATACGACTCTCTCGCAATAGCCGTAAAGCAGCTGGCAGCATAACGTCCGAACTGACCCACCTATTTTCCCAATTTTAAAAGCCTGGCTGCTGCTGACCAAGGATAGTCACGCAGATGTTCTCCCAGCTGATCTTTAGTAAAGCTGTTTACCCGCTTCAGCGCAAGAAGCACGACCATAACTACCGGCAGCAGATACATCAAAATTCCGCAAAGTGCCATGAAATGCTCGCCAATGAAAAAAGTCATTACAATATTGAATATCAGGACTGATGAGTACAGTAGCGGGCCAAGCAGAGAATGAAATGGTATTCTTGTCAAGCCAGCCGAATTTTCATCAAGACGTTTGGCGTCAATTATCTGAAATGCAGCTATCAGACAAATACTTGTCAGAAACCAACCGGCATAGTTGGAAAGTGGTACTCCAAAATGTAATCCCTGTTCCCGGTAGCCGTAAATCTGACCAAGGAACCATCGCTTCCCCTGGAGCGCGACAGGATCAATTACAACATCCAGACAAGTTTGCAGAAGTGCACCTAGCAATAATACCGAAAATGATCGACGTATACGCCGGGTCTCAAGCGCAGCAAAATTCCAGCGCCACGCTTTTAGAGGAGAAAAAATAAAGAGCGCCGTTGCATAACTGCAATAGGATAGAAAGACGTACGAAATAGAATCAAAGAAAGGGACACCGGCAACCCATAATTCTCTGCTGCTGGTGGTATCGATATAGTAGTACCAACCGTAGGGAAAACCAGTGTTAATGGAAAGCCATTCCGAGCTGAATGCGATCAGATAACCGGTAGCGGTAAAAATGAGCGTTCTACGCCATCCGACGTGAGGTACGCATACCAGCAGAAATGCTACAAAAAAAGCGAATACATACGGTCGCAATGTAAACGTGCCTATGGCTATTTCAAAAAAATGCGGCATGAATCAGTCGCGTGGAACGGCAAGCATCCGATCCAGAGCGCCCTTTGCCTTTATGCGGATATCTTCCGGAACAGTAACAATAGGCGTCATCGTCTGAAGTGAAATGAATACATCCTCAAGGGAAGTAAGTTTCATGTTGGGGCAAAACAAGGCAGGGGAAGCCAATATGAATTCTTTGCTAGGATTTTCAAGCCGCAGTTTGTAGAGGATGCCAGCTTCGGTTCCTATAATAAATTTTGTAGCCTTACTGGTTCGGCAGTAGTCGTACATACCGGTGGTTGAACATACATGATCCGCCAGAGCCGACACCTCAGGTGCGCTTTCAGGGTGACAGATAAACAGTGCGTCAGGGTGTTCGACCTTTTTCTGCAATACCGCTGATACAGTCATTCTCTCATGAGTAGGGCAGAACCCTTCCCAGAAAATGAACTTCTTTTCGGGGACAAATTTTGCGATCCAACGCCCCAAATTGCGGTCAGGCACGAAAATAAGTTCATTTTCTGCAAGCGATCGTACAACCTTGAGCGCATTTGCCGATGTGCAGCATATATCAGAATGAGCTTTTACCTCAGCCGAAGAATTGACGTAAGTCACTACCGGCACTCCAGGATATTGCCTCTTAAGAACTTCAAGTTCTTCGACCGTAACCATGTCGGCCATTGGACAACCAGCGTCCGCTCGCGGGAGCAGTACCCTTTTGGCGGGCGAAAGAATGGCTGCGGATTCTGCCATAAAATGTACACCGCAAAATACGATAATATCAGCATCGGTTTTCGCAGCCTCTATGGATAAGGCGAGAGAATCCCCAGTAATATCTGCTATTTCCTGTACATCATCACGCATATAGTTGTGAGCTAATAGCACCGCATTCTGCTTTTTGAGAAGCTCTCTTATCTGTGATTTTATCGCCCCACTCATATATTTAGCTTCCTATTATCAGTTAAGATGCCTGACGAGAGTTTCATAGTTTTACCTCTTTATGAAAGTATAGATTATTATTAAAATCGCGTAGATACAAACCTTCTCGGTTCTTTTGCTGTATTTTGTAGTTATCAGAAAGCAAATTAACAAGGAGACTGAGGCAGATATCGTACGCATCCATATAACGGTTCTCTGATGTAATCAATCTGGACTTTAAAGCAGTTATGTCGGAATATTTCACCTTCTCTTTATGGAAAAGCAGTATTGCTTGTGGAATAACTATTTCATTACCGATGCTTTCGCCATATACTTGCTGCACTATATACCCTGCAATCAAGGCAATATCTTCTTTTTTTGGAGAGGTCAAAATATTTTTGCTTAATATTTCTGATTCTTCCGGAATTTCTATACCAGCTAAAATTACATCGTAAATTTTACTGCTTGAGTCCACTGGCAAAAGATCAAGTGAGTCAAAAACCAGCGAAACAACTATTTCTTCAAATGGAGTAAAAGATCTTGCAGTTTTTTCCGTAAGCGCTTCAGAACCTACGGCAACTCGCCTGTTGGCATCTTTATCTGCTAAAGTTTTGCGATGTATACTCAATTGGTCCAACGAGGTTGGCACTCGACGAGCGCACCCATTAAGGCCGACTGATAAGAGAATAAGCAGCGATAGTGCTGGTTTGAGACGAAAAAAGACCATTTAACTACCCTCTGTGACAAAATCATTTCTTAACTTAAGCACCTCTGCATAGGCCTCACTCCTGGAAACTCCTGCAATCAAGGCAGCCTGCTTTGATATGTCCCTAATTGAGAGTGTGCCATCTGACATGAGTCCTTGGATCACATTCATGAGCACTTCTGGTTCTTCTAAAGCAACTTCGCCAGATGCAATCAGAATTACTACTTCCCCCCGAACGCTGCCTTGAGAAATAACTTCCATTACTTCAGAAACGTTCCCCCTAATACACTCCTCGAACATCTTGGTAAGTTCTCTTGCAACTATTACAAGGCGTTCTCCCAGCATTTCCCTTATATCAGACAAGGTTTCCAAAAGTCGATGAGGAGCTTCATATAGAACCAACGTACCAGGTAGAGAATTCATCCCGGCTAGAAAAGTACGGCGTTTTCCCTTCTTTGACGGTGGAAAGCCGGCAAAGCTAAATATATCGGTAGGCAGCCCGGAAGCAGATAGTGCAGTTATTGCGGCACAGGCTCCCGGAACTGCAACTACATTGATTTTTTCTGCAACGGCATCGCGCACCAATTGGAAGCCAGGGTCGGATATGCATGGAGTGCCGGCGTCAGATATCAGCGCTACCGACTTGCCCAGCCGTAAAGCATTCAGAATACGCTCTCCCTTGAATTGCTGATTGTGATCGAAATATGAGGTCATCGGCTTGGAAATGCCAAAATGATTGAGAAGTTTGAGTGAGTGACGGGTATCTTCTGCGGCAATAAGATCGACCTCCCCTAGAATTCGGACGGCTCGGCAGGTCATATCCTCCAGATTGCCGATCGGGGTAGCAACTATATACAGAGTAGCATTCGTCATCAGCGTTGCGTCAATGCCAACTTCAGCGCCAATCCTGCAAAGATTGCCGCAGCTGCACGGGTAATAACCTTTTGAGCGAAAGTTGATTTTCTGAAATGAGCGCCAAAGACTCCAGCAAGAATGCTGATTAAACCAAAAACAACAATAGTGGCTATAACAAAAATCCCTCCAAGGAGTAGAAGTTGCGGGGTTAAAGAACCTCTGGAGTGGTCGGCAAACTGAGGCAGAAAAGCGAGAAAAAAAATAGAAACCTTTGGATTTGTTATATTCATAATTATTCCGCGACAGTATAGAGCAAAGAGATTCTGACGGTCAGTTACAACATTTGTTCCGGTCATAGTTTCAGCACTGTATGATTTCCAGGCCAGGAATAATAGATAGACCGCCCCGGTAAATTTCAGTACTGCAAAAGCAGCGGCCGATGCCTGAAAAAGTGCTGCCAGTCCAAATGTAACTGCGGATGTATGAAACAGAAGTCCTGTACATAGTCCTAACGTGACAAGCAGACCTGCTTTCCTCCCGTGTTGGGCTGCCTGACTCATAACAAACAGATTATCCGGACCAGGAGATAGTGCCAGCAAAACTGACGTGGTAAAAAACATGAAAATTGTTCCGCTATCAATCATCCAGGAAACTCCCCTTTGGTTTGGAGAAGTAATTTACTGCATAATGGTGTACAAGGAATTTACTGTCAAGCCTGATGGCTGAAATTTTGCCAATTGTGCCGCTAATTTTTCCCTGAACTGAGGTGTCACCATGACTAAAATCACACTTAACAAAAACGAACATCGCCGTATCAAGTCCGGGCATCCATGGGTGTTCAGTAATGAAATAGGCGATTTATCAGGCGATTGCTCTGCGGGTGTTGTTGCCGAGATATATGATGCCGCTGGCGGATTTATTGGAGTTGGTCACTATAATCCGCATTCCCTTATTGCCTTTCGGCTTATTTCACGACAGCGGGAGGACATTGATTCGGTGGAGTTTTTTGAAGGCAGGCTTAGTGCAGCACTGGCTCATCGCACAAACCGTTACCCCGGCTTGACTACTTTTAGAGCAGTGTATGGTGAAAGTGATTTTCTGCCAGGTCTGGTGGTCGACAAGTATGAATCCTACCTATCACTGCAACTACTTTCCGCGGGCATGGATTTTCGTCGTGAGCAGATTGTCTCGGCACTCCGCAAAGTATTCGATCCTGCGGGGATTATTGCTAGAAATGATGTTGGTGTTCGCAAGCTGGAGGGGCTTGAAGAGAAAATTGAGCTTTTGTGGGGTGAGGTTCCAGAAAGTGTCGAAATGCAGGAAAACGGAATCCGCTTTGAGGTAAATCTGATGAAAGGTCAAAAGACAGGCGGTTTTCTTGATCAAAAGCAGAATCATCTGCTACTGCGGGAAATCTGTTCGGACAAGAGCGTTCTGGACTGCTTCTGTTATACCGGCGGTTGGGCATTACACGCTGCATCGTATAAAGCAAGATCTGTGGTGGGAATCGATATTTCTGCGGAGGCCGTCAGGCAGGCGACCAGCAATGCAATGCTGAATAAATTGTCAGACAGGGTCAAGTTTGAAGAGTGTGATGCATTCGAACGTCTACGTTCCCTACATCACGAAGGGCGTCGTTTCGGTGTTATTGTAATGGATCCCCCCGCTTTCGTAAAAAATAGAAAAAATATTGCCGAGGCAACCAAGGGGTATCTTACTGTAAATCGTCGGGCGCTAGAATTGCTCGAGCCTGGCGGTTATCTGATTACCTGCTCATGCTCCTACCATATGGGGCGTGAAGCGTTCCGTGATATGCTGATTCAGGCTGCCAAGCTAGCAAAGCGCGAAGTGCGGTTGGCAGAAACCTGTTCTCAAGCAGCGGATCATCCGGTATTGCTGTCATTCCCTGAGTCAGAATACCTGAAATGTTTTGTAATACAAGCGGTTTGAACAGTGTTATTCCAGATATTGAGATAGAAATGTTTTGTTCAAGCTGAATTTAAATATTTCAACTTTTATGACAGAAAAAGGGGAAACCCTTGCGGATTTCCCCTTGTATTGCTAACTAAATGAGCTCGAATATTAACGCTTGGAGAACTGGAAGCGGGCGCGTGCAGCTTTCTTGCCGTATTTTTTACGCTCTTTTATACGGGAGTCGCGAGTAATGAAACCGGCTTTTTTCAGAACACCACGCAGCTCAGGATCGTGTAATAGCAGCGCTTTGGTTATACCGTGCTTTATCGCGCCAGCCTGACCTGTATCGCCTCCACCGGAGACAGTAACATAAACGTCAAAAATACCGACTTTTTCAACAAGCTCAAACGGCTGACGGACAACCATCTTGGAAGTCTCACGGCCGAAATATTGATCAAGAGTTTTGTGGTTTACTGTGAATTTGCCATCCCCAGGCTTAAGCCATACGCGAGCGATTGAACTCTTGCGCTTGCCTGTTCCATAAAAACTGACTGCTGCCATATAATCTTTCTCCTCGGAGTATTAAAGTACCAGGTTCTTAGGCTGCTGAGCAGCGTGTGGGTGACTGGATCCAGCATAGATTTTAAGCTTACTGAGCATGGCACGTGCAAGCTTGTTCTTTGGCAGCATCCCTTTTACAGCTTTTTTAATCAGGTCTTCCGGTTTTTTTTCAAGCAGCTTGCCGGCCGAGATTTCTTTCAGTCCACCGACATAACCGGAGTGACTGTAGTAAATCTTATCTGCCAGTTTGCGGCCAGTCAGGGCAATCTTCTCCGCGTTTATGACGATAACAAAATCACCGGTATCAACACTGGGAGTGTAGAGAGCCTTGTTTTTGCCACGAAGAACGTTGGCCACCTGTGTCGAAAGCCTCCCCAAGACAGCATCCTGAGCGTCAACAATATACCAGTCACGATTTACATTTTCCGCTTTTGCAACTTCTGTTTTCATAATTCCTCACCCGCAGTGCAACCTGCATGCTATTATAAATGCAGATCATTATTTTTTTGAAGAGGTGTAACTTACTGAAAGAGTGTTGGCGTGTCAAGGAAAATTTTTTCTGACAACATAATTCTTCTTATCAATCTTGTAAACGGAGCTGATTTCATGTTACATACACGCGGCAATTAATCAGCTTTTTTGGAGTTGGCACAATGAAAATATCGGTAGTAGATGTTGAACAGGTCGCACGCCTGGCACGACTTGAACTTACTTTTGAAGAAAAAGAGCTGTTTGCCACGCAGATGGATGCAATACTTGACTACGTCGAAAAACTTAAAGAGTTGAATACCGAAGGAATTATTCCGACATCACATGCAGTACCGATGGAAAATGCGTTTCGTGAAGATTTAGTAATGCCTTCCATTGGTCTTGCAAAGGCTCTGGCTAATGCGCCTGGCCGCTCTGATAATTTCTTTTCTGTGCCAAAAGTCATTGAATAAGGTAAGGGACACATCAAACATGAACATTATTGAAATGACCATTCACGAACTCCATTCTGCCCTAAAGAGCAAGAAGCTTTCTTCTCTGGAAGCAACTATCGCAATCCTGGAACGCATAAAAGCTGTTGAGCCCAAGGTAAGTTCATTTATAACGGTTACACCAGAACAGGCGCTGGCTTCAGCAAAAAATGCTGATGAACAGATCGCTTCAGGTCACTGTAACCTGTTGACCGGTATACCACTGGCAATTAAAGATATTTTTCTTACCGAGGGAATTCGCACTACTTGTGGTTCCCGTATTTTAGAAAATTTCATCCCCCCATACAGCGCCACTTCCTGGGAAAAACTTCGTGATCGCGGAGCAGTCTTGCTGGGGAAATTGAATCAGGATGAGTTCGCCATGGGCTCGTCAAATGAATGCAGCGCTTACGGCGTCACCCGCAATCCTTGGGATACAACCTGTATTCCGGGTGGTTCGTCAGGGGGCTCTGCAGCAGCGGTTGCCGCTGGAGAGGCAATTGCAACGCTCGGCACGGACACAGGAGGCTCGATTCGGCAACCGGCCTCCCACTGTGGTTGTGTTGGTTTGAAGCCGACCTACGGAAGGGTTTCCCGCTACGGAGTAATTGCATATGCCTCTTCTCTTGATCAGGTTGGTCCAATGACTAGGGATGTTGCTGATTGCGCTGCGATACTAGATGCGATTGCCGGCTATGATCCTAAAGACTCTACCAGTGTAAATATGCCGGTTCCAGATTATTCGGCATCTTTGAAAGAAGGTGTTAAGGGTTTGAAGATTGGGTTGCCGAAAGAGTATTTCATCGACGGCCTTGATCCTGATGTACAAAAAACCATGACTGAAGCAATAGAGACCTACCGGCGGCTTGGTGCCGAATTTATTGATATATCACTCCCGCATACTGATTATGCGGTGGCAACCTATTATCTGATAGCAACAGCTGAAGCAAGTTCGAACCTTGCGCGCTATGATGGCGTCAGATTTGGTCATCGCGCTGAAGCTGGCAACTTATTGGAGATGTACACAAAAAGTCGCAGCGAAGGCTTTGGCACTGAAGTAAAGCGCCGCATCATGCTTGGTACATACGCCCTCTCTTCCGGTTATTACGACGCTTATTACGTCAAAGCCCAGAAAGTACGTACGCTGATTATGAACGACTTTATCAAGGTTTTTAACGATGTGGATGTTATGCTGACGCCTGTTGCACCGACGCCGGCATTCAAAATCGGTGAAAAAATTAACGATCCATTGCAAATGTACCTGTCAGATATTTTTACCATTCCGGTAAACCTTGCCGGAACTTGTGCCATGTCACTACCTGCCGGGTTTTCTGCAAACGGCCTCCCGATCGGACTGCAATTGATCGGCAAGCCGTTTGACGAAGAGACCATCCTGCGTGCAGGATATGCTTTTGAGCAGGCAACGGAGTGGCATACCAGAAAAGCATCGATTTGACTTCCGGAGCATACAAATTATGAAATACCAACCAGTAATAGGTCTTGAAGTCCACGTCCAACTAAAAACCGATACCAAAATATTCTGTGGTTGTTCCACGCAATTTGGTGCAGAGCCAAACTCCCAGACCTGTCCTGTCTGCCTGGGACTTCCGGGGGCCTTGCCGGTACTCAACAAAAAAGTTGTTGAGTTTGCAATCAAAGCAGGTCTTTCAACCAACTGCTCCATAACTCCGCGCAGTATTTTTGCACGGAAAAACTATTTTTACCCGGATCTTCCAAAAGGCTACCAGATAAGTCAGTTTGAAGACCCGATATGCCAGCATGGATGGCTAGATATAAAGGTTGAAGGGCAAGAACCCAAAAAAATCGGCATAACCCGCATTCATATGGAAGAGGACGCTGGAAAACTGGTACATGGTGAACTTTCCGGTTCTGGAGATGGATCAGGCGTTGACTTGAATCGCGCTTGCACACCGCTTCTGGAAGTTGTTTCCGAACCTGATCTGCGTACGTCCGACGAAGCTGTATCCTACCTGAAACAACTTCACGGGATTGTCACTTGGCTAGGCATTTGCGACGGCAATATGGAGGAGGGGAGCTTTCGCTGTGATGCCAATGTTTCAGTTATGCCGATTGGTTCTGAAAAACTTGGTACACGAGCAGAAATAAAGAATGTCAACTCCTTCAAGTTTGTCAAACAGGCTATAGAGTATGAAATTCAACGTCAGATTGATCTGATTGAGGACGGTGGCACTGTTATTCAGGAAACGCGATTATTCGATCCTAACAGCGGCAAAACCCGCTCAATGAGAAGCAAAGAAGAAGCACACGATTACCGCTATTTCCCTGATCCGGATCTGGTTCCGCTGGTTATCAACCAAGAGTGGGTCGAACGTTCTCGTCAGGAATTGCCTGAGTTACCAGACAAACGTCAGCAGCGTTTTATCGATGAACTGGGACTGCCTCTATACGATGCTGAAGTGTTAAACGGCAGCCGCGTACTGGCAGACTACTTTGAGGCTGGAGTAGCTGCCCACGGAAATGCAAAGTTGGTTGCCAACTGGGTAATGGGCGAAATAACCAGAGCTTTGAATGACAGCGGAACCTCCATTGAATTTTCTCCGGTAACTCCATCACAATTGGCAGAACTTTTAAAACTGGTTGATAAGGGAACTATTTCCGGCAAGATTGCAAAAACCGTTTTTGATGAGATGTGGAAAAGCGGAAAGACACCTGGGGCTATTGTAGAAGAACATGGATTGGTGCAGGTTTCCGACTGCAGTGCAATCGAAGGAATCATTGATGAAATAATGGCTGCAAATGCTGGTCAGGTAGAAGAGTTTCGCGGCGGCAAAGAGAAAGTGTTTGGTTTTTTTGTAGGACAGGTAATGAAAGCAAGTAAGGGAAAAGCCAATCCGTCAGTCGTGAACGAACTGCTGATTAATAAACTTAAAGGGTAACACGGAGGTTAGCATGAGCCGCTCGGTAATGATTGTTGATGATTCCCTGTTCATGCGTAAAATTCTACGTGGAATTGTTCTTGAAAAGGGGTACACCGTTGCCGCTGAAGCCGGAAGCGGAATTGAGGCCATGAGAGGCCTTCATACCCTGCATCCAGATATAATCCTTCTTGATATAATCCTGCCCGACTCAAACGGTCTTGACCTGCTGGAGTCAATAATTGCTGCCTGTCCAGACTCAAAGGTGGTTGTTTGCTCTTCGATCGGCCAATCTCTTGTCATCCAAAAATCTCTTGATATGGGGGCCAAGGCTTTTATCCAAAAACCATTTACCCCAGAAAAAGTTATCGAAGTGCTGGAAAGTCTGGAGGCCTGACCAATGGACATGTCCCCATACAGGGATCTGTTCGTTTCTGAGGCTCGCAGTCACCTCACTGCTTTCAGCGAATTGCTCGTTAAGCTTGAAGATTCTCCCAATGATATCGCTGCAATCAATGAACTGTTTCGTCATGCCCACTCCCTAAAAGGAATGTCAGCAACCATGGGTTATGATCAGGTTGTTGTCATCGCTCATCTTATGGAGGATCAGTTGGGTCGAATCCGTAGCGGTGAATTCCAGCTACAGCCGGATTTGACAGATCTTCTGCTGGAGGGGGGCGATACTCTGGGGCGTATTGTATCGCTCATTGAATCCGGTAGTAACAATTCAGAAGATACGTCACGAATTGAAAAAAGTTTGGCAGAATTTGACTCCTCTTCCGGAGTTCATAATATTCGGAAAAACGAGCCGTCAATTGAGTCTGAAACTCCTCCCCGACAAAATACTAACTCCGGCTCACACCAGTTCAGGCAGGCGGATACTTTAAAGAGTATCCGCATAAAAACTGAAACTCTCGACCACCTGGTTAACATCACCGGCGAATTAATAACCAATCGCTACCGCCTGGCGGAATCTATCCGGCAGGCAGATGCCGTCGAGTGCCTTGAGCCTCTTCGCCAGCTTACAACGCTGCTGCGAAGTCTGCGCGACGAGGTTTTCAAAGCGAGGATGCTACCGTTTTCCTTCATAGCAGAACGTTTCCCGCGGCTAGTGCGTGATCTGGCTCGCAAGCAGGGGAAAGAGGTGAACTTTGAGCTTCGTGGTAAAGAAATTGAACTTGACCGAGGAATTCTGGAAGAAATTGCCGAACCGATTGTTCACATTCTGCGCAACGCCGTTGATCATGGGCTTGAGTCGGCAGATGAGAGAGTGATGTCTGGCAAGCCTTTTGACGGCAAGATAACTTTGACAGTAAGCCGTGACAAGGATCATGTAGAAATTGAAATTGCGGACAATGGTCGCGGTATGGATCCGGAGCTGCTGAAGCTTAAAGCGATTGAAAAAGGCGTGATAACTGTCGATCAAGCAGCTCAAATGACATCACAGGAAGCATTTCAGCTGGTCTGTAAAGCTGGCTTTTCAACTGCCGCAACAGTGACAGATATTTCCGGTCGCGGAGTCGGCATGGATGCCGTACGCGAAGCTGTACACTCTCTGACCGGTGTTTTATCGATACAGTCGGAGCCTGGACAGGGAAGCCGTTTTTTAATGCGCTTGCCAATAACAGTTTCAATTATTCATGCAATGCTTGTCAGGTCTGGCCAGTTTGAAATTGCTTTTCCTCTGAATGTAGTCAAACGGACTCTGGAGCTAAAACCGTCCGAAATATTTGAGGAGACCGGTAGGCAAACAATTATTATGGAAGATCAGCCGATCCATTTTCGAAGCCTACGCAAAACTCTGAACCTTCCAGAAACATCAAAAACTGCGGAAACTCTGATACCTGCCATCGTTTGCGATGTTGCCGGCCAATTGGTAGCTTTTAGTGTAGACTGTATCACCGGGCAGCAGGAAATTTTTGTCCGTCCTCTCCGCTCTCCGCTTTCATATCTGAAAGGAGTGAGCGGGGCCACTATCGCTGGAGACGGTCGTGTACTCTTTGTTGCCGATGTTAATGCGCTTGCCTGACAAATTTGGGTTGGCGGTAAGCATAAGTTGCAGCATATTTTCATATATGGCAGAATCATAAATCTTCTGCTGTTGAAGCTACGGCAGGAACTTGATTGAAGAGAGGAGATTTCGATGAGATACCGGATTGTGTTTTGTATCGCCTTGATAATATCGTGTATTACTTCTGTATCTGACGGGGCACAGCAGATAAAAGTCGGATTAAATGATGTTATTGCCACTGTAGAAAAGTCCTTTAAGGCTGGCAGCAATGGTCAGGCTCCAATTAGTGACTTTACAGCAGATTTTTTCCAACGAACACTCCTCGCAAACGATAATCGCGAAATGCGTGGTGACGGAGTTGTTTCAGTCCGGCTTGCAACGGCAAACTCTCCCTTAATGTTCCGTTTTCAGTATTATCGCCCATATCAGCAGGAAATTGTCAGTAACGGCAATTCACTCTGGATATATCACCCGGAAAACCGTGAGGTCATCCTTAGTGATGTCAGCTTCAACTTCAATCGTCCCGGATTTAATCCTGAGCGGGATAGAGCAGTTAATTTTTTGCAGGGATTAGGGCGAATCTCTAAAGATTTTCAGATAAATTTTGCCGACAGCATGTACGACGCTGCCAGCAACTACGTTTTAGAGCTTAATCCGCGTCGCGCCATGCTCAACACAAGACGTATACTAATTGTCGTAAGTCGAGACAGTGTCCTGGCTTATGTAACCGGAACCACGCCGCTTGCAAAAGGGCCGGAGCCACCACTTAAACCCAGAGTCCTCCCGCCACCACCAAGATCGCCATTTGGTTCTGCTGCTCAATTTGGAAACCTGCCACCGATTGGTGGCCCATCAGACCCCTTCCCGCTTCTTTCAACAACGGTAGAAGACCAGGATGGAAACAGCACAACAATGGAATTTTCAAATATAATAATAAATAGCCGTCTACCGGATTCATCCTTCTCGTTTATGATTCCGGCTGGAGTCCAAACCGTCAAACCTTCCGAACACAATCAACCTCGCTGAGAAAGGTAGTACTAAATTATGCTTAAAATATTTACCTCATGCATGTTTCTGTTGCTTTTGGCTTTCCCCGTTTCGGCCGCTCAAACACCGGCATCTTTAAAAAACGTCATCTCCGCTCTTGAAAAAGGTTATGAAGGGCTACAGGACGTTCAAGCCGATTTTTCGCAAAAAACAACTATTTCCGCAGTAGGCCGTGAGCAAAAGGGGAGCGGAGAACTGTTGTTGAAGCGGCCTGCTTCGGCAACTGCCATGTTCCGGTTCAATTACACCAAACCAAAACAGCAGATTATCTCGAACGGCAAACAGGTCTGGTTTTATACTCCAGAAAACAAGCAGGTACTGGTCAACGATGTTTCTACCATGTTCTCTGGAGGCAACTCCATTGCCCTGTCTTATCTGACTGGACTTGGCCACGTATCAAGTGATTTTGACATCACTTTTGCTGGCGAATCACGGGACAAGAACGGAAACTACCAACTTGAATTGATCCCCAAAAAAGCAAGTTCCGTGCTGACAAAACTGCAATTGACCGTTTCAGCTGATGCCGTAGAACAGCTAATAGTATCAGGAGATGTAAAGAACATCTTCCCGATTGTTTCTTCGGTAATTCACGATGCAGGCGGGAACCTTACCAGAATTGACTACAGTCGGCCACGCGTGAATAAAGGGATCGACAACACAAAATTCAACTTTAAAATCCCGGAAGGGGTTGAGGTTATAAAACCATAACTAAAATAGTGGAGGTTGATCATGCCATCATTCGACATTGTATCAAAAGTAGACATGCAGGAGGTCGATAATGCTGTAAATCAGGCCGTCAAGGAGATAGGCCAGCGTTACGATTTCAAAGGCTCCAAGTGTCAAATTACTCCGGAAAAGGATTCCGTTAAGGTTCTTGCTGATGATGATTATAAGCTGAAAGCGGTTATCGATGTTTTGCAATCCAAATTTCTGAAACGCAACATATCCATAAAAGCACTCCAATATGGCAAGGTAGAACCGGCATCAGGCGGTATGGTGAGGCAGATTATCACTGTCCAACAGGGGATTTCTAAAGAAAAAGCCAAAGACATTACCAACGCCATCAAAGAGAGCAAACTCAAGGTGCAGGCCCAAATCCAAGATGATCAGGTGCGGGTTACAGGCAAGAACCGTGATGATTTACAGGATGCTATTCAGTTGTTAAAGGGCAAGGATATTGATGTAGAGATGCAGTTCACAAATTTCAGAGAGTAGTCGCGAGGGATACTTTGAGCGAAATCATAAAACAAAAAGTAAGCATGGTCAGCCTCGGTTGCCCGAAAAATCTGGTGGATGCCGAAGTTATGCTCGGGGTGCTCTCGAAACAGGATTACGAGATCACCATGGACGAGAAGGATGCCGACGTTATTATCGTCAACACCTGCTCATTCATCAAGGAAGCCAAACAGGAGAGTATCGACGCCATCCTAGATCTGGCAGAACGGAAGCATGACGGACGTTGCCACACCCTGATTGTATCCGGCTGCCTGCCGCAGCGCTATCAGGAGGAGCTCGCTTTGGAACTGCCGGAAGTAGATATTTTCATCGGTACCGGCGACTACCCCCGCATCGCTGAAATTCTGGCAGAAAAAAGCGGCACAGAAGGTCAGCTGCGCTATATCGGCGATCCGGATTTTATCTATGACGAAACCTTGCCACGCCTAAACTCGTCGCCTGCCTGGTTTTCATACCTGAAGATCGGTGAAGGGTGTTCCAACTGCTGTTCTTACTGCATTATTCCCAAGTTACGAGGTGCTTATCGTTCGCGACCGATTGATGCTTTGGTTGCCGAAGCGGAGCGCCTTGTTGCCAGAGGTGTCAAGGAAATAAACGTCATCTCTCAGGATGTCACCCGTTACGGCAGCGACATGACCGACGGCAGCACCCTGGAAATGCTTGTAAAACGGCTTGCCGCAATTGACGGTCTTCGGTGGATACGTCTGCTCTATGCCTATCCAGACGGCATCACCGACAGTCTGATTTCATTGATTCGCGATGAACCCAAAATTTGCAAATATCTGGACATCCCAATCCAGCACATCTCCGATCCGGTACTGAAGTCAATGAAACGGAGGAGCTCGGAGCAGCAGATTCGTGATTTAATTGCAAAGCTTCGTATTGAAATCCCCGGCATTGCGATCCGTACTTCATTGATTGTAGGTTTCCCTGGCGAAACAGTGGAAGACTTTAATAAGCTCACACACTTTGTCGAGCAGACCGGTTTTGACCGTCTGGGGGTCTTTTGCTACTCTCGGGAGGAAGGCACGCCAGCGGCAGGATTGCCGGAGCAGGTCTCTGAGCGCGTCAAACGCGAGCGTTATCGAAAACTTATGCGCTCCCAGGCACGTCTGTCTTTCCGCCACAATCGCACCCTTATAGGGACAACCGAACAGGTTATTGTGGAAGGTTACAGCGAGGAAACTGAACTGCTGCTCAAAGGTCGCTCATCCCGTCAGGCGCCTGATATTGATGGCCAGGTATATATTACCTCCGGAACTGCCAATATTGGTGACATCGTCAGTCTCAAAGTCACCGATTCGTCAGATTATGACCTGATCGGCGAAATGGTCGAATAAATTGAAGCTTAATGCCAAACTGATTATAATCATGCTCTCCATGCTAGTTCTGGCGATGTTAACACTCTTCGTCCTAAACCAGTACGCACAGACTACGCTTGTAAACGAAATTCAAGAGAGTTCCCAGGAAATATCCAAAGCAATCCAGATGAGTATCGAGGATCTTACCTCTGAAGCAGAAACCTCCCGTCTGACCGACTATTTGATAAAAGCCCGTGAAAAGGGCATTAACGAAATCAATATTATCAACACGGAGGGGGAGATTATCGACTCCTCCGATCCAGAAAAAATCGGCAAAAAGCGTGAACTGAAGAAACTGGAAAAGGGAATTCATGCTGTACAGCGTCCAGTCGGAGGCGCAGTACTCTCTCAAAAACCTTATGAGGTTGTAGTTCCGGTCATTGTCGGTGATGAGCAACTTGGGTACGTTCAGATCAATATGCTGCTGGACAATATTCGTGATATTCAGAGGGCCAATTTTGTACGTCGTCTTTTTGCAACCGGAATGGTATTCGCCGTTGGAATTGCTCTTACAGTCTTTCTTGCCCGCCGCTATACAACTCCTATCAAAAACCTTGTAGAGGATTTCAAGAGGGTATCAGCAGGAGATCTTTCTGTTACTATTCCTGTGGAAAGTCACGACGAAATTGGCGAAATGGCAGAAGGCTTCAATAACATGGTTGACAAACTTCGTGAGAGGGAAGCTCTGGAGAAACGCCTCTATGAAGCAGAACATCTCTCCCGGGTAGGGCAGCTTGCATCAGGCATCGCACATGAAATACGGAACCCGCTTAACTATATAAGTCTGGCAATAGACCATCTAAAAACAGAGATGCTTCCCTGCTGTGGTGACAAATGTTCTGAACTGGAGGAGTTGACAGACAAGATCAAGGAAGAGGTGCGCCGAGCAAACTATATGGTGGTGAATTTCATGAACTATGGCCGCCCCCTAAAGCTGCGCCGTACACATATAGTTTACAGTGAGCTGTTGGCAAAAGTCCTGCCGGTGCTTCAGGATCGGTTATTAGAGCAGAAGGTTGTGATTGATCAACAGATTCCAGCCGATCTGCCGATGCTTTGGATTGATGGAGAGCTTTTTCGGAACTGTATACTCAACTTTGTAAACAATGCAGCACAGGCAATGGAAGACGGAGGCAAAATCACTCTTGGAGCAGAGGCTGACGGGGAAAATGTCCGGCTGACTTTCAGTGATCAGGGAAGCGGGATTACTGCCGAGGACATCGGCAAAATATTTCAGCCATATTTTACTACCAAGGATGTAGGCATCGGCTTGGGGTTAGCAATTACTGAACGGATTATTAGAGAACACCGTGGAGAAATCAGAGTTAACAGTACTGTCGGAATCGGAACTGAATTTTCGGTTTACTTGCCACTGGAGCCACTTTCGGCTTGAAATTGAGGAGATATGAAAAATAACAACGGGAGCATACTGATTGTTGATGATGAAAAGGGGCAGCGGGATATTCTCAATCTGATCCTGAAAAAAGAGAACTATGACGTTGTTGATGTTTCTGGCGTGCGCGAAGCGCTGCTTCAACTTGAAAAACGGGAGTTTGACCTGATTATGACCGATCTCAAGATGCAGGGGCAGAGCGGGCTGGATCTCCTTGAAAAGGTACTGGCAGATGATCCACAGCAGTGCATTATAATGATGACTGCTCACGGCTCCGTTGATACAGCTGTTGAAGCTATGAAAAAGGGCGCTTTCGACTACCTTGAGAAACCCCTGGAGCGAGACAATCTTATATTAACTCTCCGACGCGCCTTTGAGCGGATAGAGTTACTTAAAGAAAATCGTGTTTTGCATAAACGATTGGAAGAGTACAGAAAAGTGACTGGAATTTATGGCGAACATCCTAAAATCCAAGAGATTTTCAGAATCATCAATAAAATATCTACTTCCACTTCGTCGGTACTAATTGTTGGTGAATCTGGAACTGGCAAAGAACTTGTTGCTCGCGCCGTTCATAGTGCAAGTTTACGAAGAGAAAAACCCTTTTTAGCAATTAACTGTGCCGCTTTGCCTGATTCCTTGATTGAAAGTGAACTTTTTGGCCACGAAAAAGGTAGTTTCACCGGAGCTGATACTCGGGCGATTGGCATATTTGAGGCTGCAGATGGAGGCACTGTTTTCTTGGATGAAATTGGCGAAATGCCGGTATCTATGCAAGCGAAGCTACTAAGAGCAATTCAAGAAAAGGAAATTCGTAGAGTTGGTGGCAAAATAAATATTCCTTTAGATGTAAGAATAATTTCAGCAACGAACAAGACTTTAGAAGAGCAAATCAGTAAAAACAGCTTTAGAGAAGACCTTTTCTATCGTTTGAATGTAATTCGAATCAATTTGCCTCCTCTAAGGGAAAGAGGAAGTGATATCTCAGCACTTGCTAATTTATTTCTAAAAAGATATAGCGAAAAAGCTGGCATTAAGATGGAAGGTATATCAAAACATACACTTAAGAAGTTAATGACCTACAGTTGGCCAGGCAATGTCCGCCAACTGGAATCAGTAATTGAGCGATCAATACTTATGGCAGAAAGCAATTATATTGAACCCGACGACCTTCCAACCGAGATTACATCGTGCGGCTCACTGGCAGGCGGTATTAACTTTGATCTCCCTGCTGATGGAGTAGATTTTGAGGCGCTCGAAAAAGGCTTGATAATCAAAGCTATGGAACGTGCAGAGTGGGTTATTGGCAAGGCTGCGCCGCTTCTTGGAATGAGCTACAAGACTCTGCAATACCGCTTGG
>CAJBRY010000786.1 GCA_903958085.1 uncultured Geobacteraceae bacterium | reverse complement strand
CTAACCCCTGCCAGCAAAACGCCCAGTTTAATGGGGTCTCCACTCCCAGGTCCATTTCCCTCCATTGCAGTTATTGCATCAACAATATTGAGAACAGGTTTTTTGAGCAGATATATTTCAAGCAAAAGGCGTGCAAACAACTGCTTTGATCGCCCGGCCTTCAGATGCCAAGCTGCTTTCTCAGGTCCTATGACAGCGCCGAACAGATTTTTGACAGCGCAGGTCATTGTCATCATTTCATGTGTTTTAAGCTTTGGAAGGTTTATGATTTTGTCGGATTCGTAATAAGTGCGAGCAAGGTGAATAGATCGAAATGTGCCGCAACCTTTTATTTCTAAAGTCTCACTGAATTCTATCAGGTCAACGTCAATTTCTCTGGCTACTTCAGAAAAACCACATTTATCAGCAACACGAGAAAAACTGCCAATACCAGGGCTATCTCCTATCTGTACAATTCCGCCAGATTCCTTTACAAGCTCAGCAACCACACGAACCAGGGCCGGATGTGTTGTGACAGCCATTTCCGGTTCCTTGGCCGAAAGCATATTAGGTTTAAGTAATACTCTATCACCTTTGCTTACAAAGGCAGAAATTCCTCCAATAGGTTCAAGTAAATTAACTACGGCATCCCTTAGATCCGAAAGTTCATATCCGTCTGTTTTTACGATCGATACTGTTTCCACAAAGATCCTTCATACAATACACTTATAGTCAATTTAACAAAAAAAGTGGGGAAGGCCAAAGCCATCCCCACTGTACCACAATCAGTAGAAATTCAAACCATCAATGATCAATTGCCTTAGCCATTCCGAGTCCAGTATTCTGACGTACATATACTTCGTCGAACATTTCTTCGGAACGTTTGTTCGGGAACATGAGAGCACCCAGGATCGCAGCCATGAATCCAAGCGGGATAGAGATGATACCTGGGTTTTTAAGTGACAGAATCTCTTTGTCAAGGCCAAGGATCGATTTGCCATCCTTGTTGGCCATCCAGGTGACTTTCTCTTTGGAATAATCACCAAGGTCTTTTTTAGGAATAGCTGGATATTTTGCTGCTATCTCATCCATTTTGCCCTGTGCTGCTGAACCATCCAGTTTTTCTTTTGTCTTGGCATCAAATTCCTTCTTGGCTGCCATGAAGGCTGAACAGTCAGCTTCTGCCAAACCGGCAAATGATGGGTTCTTTTCAGTCATCTTTTTCATGAGTTTGTCTGATGCTGCAGCAATTTTCTTGGGATAGGTCATGTTAGGTGAAATCATAACCAGACCGATTGAGGCGATCGTACCGACTACCAGACCGGAGATTACGCCGGCGGTGTTGAATTTGCGCCAGAATAGCGACAGTACTACAACCGGAAGGTTGCCGGAGGAGGCAACGGCGAAGGCCAGTGCAACCAGGTGAGCAACGTTCTGGGTTTCTGCAGCAATACCGATAATGATACCGACTGCGCCTACAGCGAATGATGTTATACGGGCTGCCATGACCTGCTCATGCTGGTCAGCATGGCCGTCCTTGACTACGTTAACCCAGATGTCGTGAGCGATAGCAGCTGATGCTGCCAAAACCAGACCGGAAACAACAGCCAGGATTGTGGCAAACGCAACCGAACAGAGGAATGCAAGGAATACGTCACCAAGTAACTGTGCCATTTCTGGATTGTTTGGCCAGATTACATGCGGCATGGTCTGTGCCAGAAGCAGAGTAGCCATGTTGCCGCCTTTGTCAACATCCATGATGCCGGTCGGTGTGACATTTATTGCAGCGCCAAAGCCGAGTAATGTTGTGAGAACGTAGAATCCACCAATGATCCACATGGCAATGATAACGGATTTACGTGCAGCCTGTGCAGTAGGTACGGTGAAGAAGCGCATGAGGATGTGCGGCATACCTGCAGTTCCGAGAACCAGTGCCATACCGAGTGAAATCTGGTCAAGCGGGGACTTCATGAAGAGGCCGGGCTCGAGGAATCGCTGGCCGGCGGCTTCTCCGGTTAGTATGTCTGCACCGGTCTTACCATCTTTTATCAATAGAGTTGTTACGTGTTTCTGAATATCTTCACTGAAAACGATTGATTTAAAGAATTCGAACGGGTTGAAGCCTACTTTCAGAAGTACGAGGAATGAAAGCAGAAATGCTCCAGACATGAGGAGTCCCGCTTTGATGATCTGTACCCATGTGGTGGCGGTCATTCCGCCGAATACGACGTATCCTACCATCAGAATACCAACGCCGATGATGGCGGTTTTGTATGGTACGCCGACCAGAAGTGCCATGAGTTTGCCGGCGCCTACCATCTGGGCTGTCAGGTAGAATGTGGTTACAGATACTGTGGCAAGTGCGGCTATGGCGCGAACAGGTTTTGGATTGGTGCGGAACGAGAGAATGTCGCCAAGGGTGTATTTACCTGCGTTACGGCACGGTTCTGCTACTATCAGTAGAACGGTGATGTAAGCAACCAGCCAGCCAACGGAGTACATGAACCCGTCGTAGCCGTAGAGCGAGATCATTCCGGAAATTCCGAGGAATGATGCAGCGGACATGTAGTCACCGGCGATTGCCCAACCGTTCTGGGTTCCGGTGATACCACCGCCTGCGGCATAGAAGTCTGCGGCGGTTTTGGTCTGACGGGCGGCCCAGATGACAACGCCTAGTGTGATGCCGATAATGACGGCAAACATGGACCAGGTGATTTTCTTATTGGCAACCAGTTTTTTCTTCTCTTTGACTGGTGCAGGTGCTGCAGCAGGTGCCGGTGTAGCGGCGCCAGGTGCTGTGATGGCAGGGGCACCGGGTGCTGCAGGTGCGGCAACGGCAGGCGCTACAGTTGCTGCAGGGGCTGCACCAGGGGCGACAGACGCCTTCTTCGGTTCTTCAGCAAAGGCGGCTGCGGCAACGGTTAAGGTTAAACTTGCGGCGATAATGATGTTCTTGAAAGTCATGTCGTATCCTCCTTTTCTAAAGATGAAGTTCGTCGATAAGTTCTTTGGTTAACCGGTCAAAATCCTTGTTGGCTACATGGGCATAGTAATGCGCCAAGCCCCAGGATACAAAAAACTGGGAAAGTGCAAAAAGATACCCGAAGTTGATTACACCGATCATCTTGATCTTGAAAAGACCAGGAGCGTATGCAGCCCCAATAGGGAGCAAAAAGTAATACACACTGGAAAATATCCACCAACCAAAAAGGAATGCCTGCTTCTTGTGATGCAACTCTACAAATTTAGGGTTCTTTGCAATCGCTGCCCAATCATACTGTCTCTCTGCCATAAGTTACTCCTTTCATGTGTTGTATTACATAACTTAGCCGCTTGATTCGATTGTTATATCTCCTTTCATTGTATTTGTGAGTAAGAAGTACACTGGTACAAAGCTGATTTTGAAATAGAAAGCCAATATTCAATAAATAGACCCACGTTTATTTGTTTTAAAGAGAACAATGCTTCAATAATGCAATAAAACTGTTAAAATATTCGGTATACATTAAACAATAAACATATATTTGATAAAAATAAAAAGTTGAATCCAGTACATTTAAAAAATTAAAATAACAAATAAACTCGACTAGTTATGTTTATAATGGCTTTCAGCTTGAAATATTTTTACAAACGCATGAGTACTACATACCACTAATAATATTGTAATTGCAACATAAAAATGACGAATATATAAACTATGTTCTATTGCCGGCTGACTGCTATCTGTTTTTGCAAACAGTGGCATAAATTTGTATTTATAACGGGCATGTTCAATTGAAATTCAGTTATTGTGTTGCATTCTCAGTATGTGCTGCTTGCATAACTATTAGTCATCGTGTATTGTCCGCAGAAATCTCAACGGAGGCAAAATGAATGACGAAAGCGGATATTATTGAGACAGTTTCCAGTACATGTGGTTTTTCAAAGAAAGAATCAGCTGAATTAGTTGAATGCGTATTTTCCCTTGTTAAGGGTTGTCTGGAATCTGGCGAAGACCTGAAAATTTCAGGTTTTGGAAAGTTTGAAGTGAAGCAAAAGAACTCACGCCGCGGCAGAAATCCTCAAACCGGGGAAGTGCTTGAAATATCGGCTCGAAAAATTTTAAGCTTCAAACCAAGTCAGCTTTTAAAGGCAGCAGTAAATAAAGACTGATTTTTTGAATTAATATTTAGGTACGTTTCGTACGCACAAAAAGGGGGCCGCTTATGGCTAGTCTAAACAAGGTCATGCTCATCGGAAATCTGGGCAAAGATCCAGAAGTACGCTTCACGGCTTCCGGTCAGGCTGTTGCTAGTTTTTCAATAGCGACTAGTGAAAAATTCAAGGGAAAAAGCGGAGAAATGGAAGAGCGAACAGAGTGGCACAATATAACACTCTGGGGTAAGCTTGCAGAAATATCCGGTGAATATCTCTCAAAAGGCAAAACCATATATGTCGAAGGTCGCTTGCAAACTCGCAAGTGGCAGGATAAAAGCGGTAATGATCGTTATACAACCGAGATTGTTGGCGAGAAGATGCAGATGCTTTCACCAAAGGGTGAGCGCAGTAGCGGCAACACTACAGCTAATACGGGTGCTGGTGGTGGAGGGAATTTTGAAGAACCTCCTTTCCAGGATGACGATATCCCGTTCTAGAATTTAAGTAAGGATTTACTCCATCAAAGACCTTGCCAAGCTTATCCCCTATTTAACCTCGCTCCGTATGCGCTACGCCTGCGGAGCCGTTTTTTTGCTCTTTACCAACGGATTCGCACTGTTTATTCCCTGGTTTATGAAGCTGGCGGTAGAAGCGTTGCAGCATCCGGAGAAAGCGGTGTATTCTGCGTCTGTCTGCGCCTCGATAATCGCACTTCTAGCTGTTGTTCATTGTATCACCCGAATTTTTTCGCGAACTCTAATCCTGAATGCCGCAAGAATCATTGAATATAATATAAGAAACGATCTTTTTCACCACCTGACGACTCTTGACATCGGCTATTTTTCAAGTAGCCGGAGTGGAGATATCCTGTCTCGTTTTTCCAATGACCTGACTAATGTCCGTATGCTGACGGACGCGGTCTATCAGATG
>CAJBRY010000785.1 GCA_903958085.1 uncultured Geobacteraceae bacterium | reverse complement strand
GTTGCACTTCAGACTTGAATCCGCCAAAAAACACCCCGATAACTAGGAGGGAAAGTTACCGGGGCAAATGAGGATTCGCATGAACCCTCGCAACCGTTTCTTGGTTAAAAATATATCTTTTTATAGATGTAATCGCAAGCAATATTTAAATTATTAAAGGGTCATATCCATAATACATTACGTTAGTTGTCGGCTTTTTTCTTGCCATTAGATGTTGGTTCGCTACAATGGCGAACCAATGGCGCTTTCTCAAAAATTATAAGGAATATTTTAACGTGAAACGAGCATTAACAGACTCACTTGCCATGATTGGGGAATTTGGTTTGATCTCTCGTATTAGCGCCGGTGTAAATGACGGAGTTGGTGTCATTACCGGAATAGGTGATGATGCCTCTGTAACTTCACTTTTACCAGGAATGCAACTGTTAAGCTCCACAGATATGCTGCTGGAGGATGTGCATTTCAGGTGTTCCTGGCACGACCCTTTCCAGTTGGGGAAAAAATCCTTGGCCGTCAGCATTTCCGATATTGCAGCGATGGGCGGCATTCCTCGGTGGGCGCTTCTTTCTCTGGCACTTCCACCTGATACCCCCTTGGATTTTCTAGATGAATTCATGCACGGTTTTCTGTCAATGGCCTCTGAATACGAAGTTACTCTAATTGGTGGTGATACCTGCTCATCAAAAACTGGCATCGCTATTTCAGTTACCATTATGGGAGAACAGTACCCGGAGAAAATTGTAAGACGTTCCACAGCCATACCAGATGACGATATTTGGGTTACCGGCACATTGGGTGACGCGGCTCTTGGATTGATGTTGATCGAAGAAAAAATCTATTACAGCGTTTGTAGCGAATTAGAAAAAAAACTGATTTCTCGATTGCTTAACCCAGTTCCTAGAGTATTTGCTTCGCTGTCACTTGCGGAGAACGGACTTGCGACAGCAATGATTGATATCAGCGATGGCATTCTTGCTGATTTCGGACATATAGCAAGACTATCGTCTGTGGGTGGATGCATATATCTTGATGCCTTACCAATATCAACGGAATTTGCTTCAAATATGCCAGCAACTGTACGCGATCCATATCATCTTGCACTTGTCGGTGGCGAGGATTATGAACTCTGCTTTACAGCAAAACAGTGCAATCGAGGGAAAATTGAAGAATGTATGAAAAAGTCTGGTATTGAAGCTACTCGTATTGGTATAGTGACAAGTTCAACGGCGGTAACGGTTTTAGATCGGGATGGGACACTGTATATTCCTAACTGTAAAGGATTTAATCATTTTAAATAGAAAGACATCTACATAACGAAAGGAATTTCCATGCATCACATTATGATCCCGGCAGACAAGGCACGGCGCTGCGCTGACGCCATACGTATCCTCTCCGCAGAGGCTGTAGATAGAGCCAGCTCTGGCCATCCCGGACTCCCAATGGGGGCAGCTGACTGTGCAGTTGCTCTTTGGGGTAATTTTCTAGAATTTAATCCATATGATCCAAAATGGCCAAACCGCGACCGTTTTATCCTTTCTGCCGGACATGGTTCCATGTTGCTATATTCGCTGCTGCATCTGTTCGGTTTTGATCTCTCGATGGAAGAGATAAAAAATTTCCGTCAGTGGGGTAGCAAAACTCCAGGGCATCCCGAATTTGGTCATACAGTTGGAGTTGAGGTAACGACCGGCCCTCTGGGGCAGGGCTTTGCCAACGGCGTGGGCATGAGCATCGCATCGCGTATGGCCGCTGAGCGTTTTAATACTCCTGACTTTAAACCTGTTAACCACTTTATTTATGCCTTGGTTGGCGATGGCTGCCTGCAGGAAGGAATAAGCTACGAGGCAGCGGCCCTAGCTGGCCACCTGAAGCTTGGCAACTTGATTTATATTTACGACAGTAACAGCATAACAATTGAAGGAAAAACGGATCTCGCCTGGTCCGAAGATGTGGAAGCACGATTCAATGCATGCGGATGGCATGTCCAGAAAGTTGACGGTCACAATAACGACCAGATTGTTGCAGCTATCGCAGCAGGCAAGGAAGAAACCGGCAAACCCTCACTTATCATTGCCACCACGCATATCGCTTACGGTAGTCCAGCCAAGCAGGGATCATCAGGCGCTCACGGCTCTCCGCTCGGAAAGGAGGAAATTGCCGCAACTAGGGCAAATCTTGGTTGGGACAGTCCATCGTTCGAAATTCCTCTGGATGTGCGCGAAATCTGTCAGCAGAGAATAGAGGAGCTAAAGCTTCGCTATGCAAGCTGGCAAAGAAGTTTTGAATCATGGCATGCCGCAAATCCTGAAAAATCCAAACTTTGGGATGAAATGTGGCACAAACACCTTCCCTCTAACCTGACTGAGGAGCTGCTAGCAGTTATTTCCGACAAGGACGGGGCCACTCGAGCAATATCCGGAACTCTGCTGCAGAAGGTTGCAGCTTTGATTCCGTCAGTAGTCGGAGGATCGGCAGATCTGGCACCATCAAATAACAGCGATATCAAGGGATCGCCTTCTGTACAGTCCGACAGCTTTGCGGGACGCAATCTGCACTTTGGTATTCGCGAGCACGCCATGGGAGCTATCATTAACGGAATGGCGCTTTATGGCTGTTTTATACCATACGGAGCCACATTCCTGGTTTTTGCCGACTACTGCCGTCCGGCGATACGACTTTCTGCGCTGATGAATTTGCAGGCGATATACATTTTTACCCATGACTCCTTCTTTGTTGGGGAAGATGGCCCTACGCATCAACCAATAGAACATGTCGCGTCACTACGCATAATACCAGGTCTCCAGGTTATCCGTCCTGCGGACGGAGTGGAAACAGCAATGGCGTGGCAGGCAGCCCTGCAGTACAGCGGTCCAACCGCGCTGATTCTGACAAGACAAAAACTGCCAATTATTTCCAGAGCAGCATCTTTTGTTCCTGGAGATGCCCTTAAAGGTGCTTACACTGTTTCCACTCCAGAAGGCGCCCCGGATGTTGTGATCCTGTCGTCCGGTTCAGAAGTGCATGTCGCTGCAGAAGCTGCTTCAAAGCTAATCTCACTCGGGATTAAATCACGATTAGTTTCAGTACCTTGCCTTGAGACTTTCCTTGCCCAGTCTGCAGAATATCGCAGCCATCTGCTTCCGGCAGGGATTCCGCGAGTGGCTTTTGAGGCCGGGCGCGGTGAGTCATGGGGACGCTTGATCGGGTGTGACGGGCTGTTTATTGGCATTGAACATTTTGGGGCGTCGGCACCGGATAAAATCCTGGCGGAACAGTTTGGTTTCACTGCGCCACAGGTAGCCGATAAAATTGCCGCTTTTTTGAAAAAATAATTTCCGGGGCTTTAATGGAACTGGTTGACCAACTAAAAAAACCGTTACTTTTTTCCGGTTTGAATGATGCGGATCTTGCTGAGTTAGCAGCAATTACCGTTCGACGCACATTCAAAAAAACGGAGACCCTTTTTAGTGAGGGAGAGGAGGCCACCGGTTTTTATTTGCTGGTTTCCGGTAGTATCAAGCTTTGCAGGATGTCTGCTGACGGCAGGGAAAAGGTACTGCATTTTGTCAAACCGCGTGAAACTTTTGCTGAGGCGGCGTTCTTTGGAGATGGCAAATACCCAGCTGAAGCTCGGGCTATGGAGGCAGGTGAAGTGCTGTACATTCCTCGGCAGGGGTTCATGGAGTTGATGGCAAGAAATTCAAATTTTGCCCTTAATCTAGTGGTTTCTCTTTCTCTCATGCTCCGTCAGTTTGCGCGTCAAATCGAAGAACTCTCTTTTGCTGACGTTACTTCTCGTTTGGCTTCCTTCCTTGTGCGCCGTGCTGCCGAGAAATCTACTTCGTATAATGGAATTGTTTACATAGACCTTGGTATTAAAAAAGGGGCGCTTGCCTCGCGACTGGGTACAGCAGGTGAAACCATCTCACGCACTTTGAAGAAGTTAAAGGAAGAGGGAATAATTGAAGTACAAGGTAACAGGGTGGTCGTAAATGAAATGGAAAAACTAAAGAAATTGTCCGAGCGACATTAATGATAATATAAGACGTTTTGAATCTAAAATCAGATGAAACGATGACAAATTACGCTTATAACTGCCGTATCAAAAAAGTTCTGTACCTCATTAAGCAAATGCTACTTCTGAAATAGACACAACTTTAAATATAGAGGCAAGTGTGATACCAAGCATTCGTATTCAGGATATTGCAGACATATTGATTATGACTTTTCTGCTCTATCAGTTGTATTCTTGGTTTCGTGGCACTCGCGCCATTCAGGTCTTATTGGGACTTGGAATCGTAACCCTCATATATTTCACGACCCGCTTCTTAGACTTATATATGACTAGCTGGGTCCTACAAGAACTTGGCACTGTCCTGATAGTTCTCATAATTGTTGTTTTTCAGACAGAAATCCGGCAGACATTGTACCGCTTTAGCCTGCTTAGGCATATTCTTGACAAACGTAGTGAAACACAACACAGCCATTTTCAAGATATTGCCGAAACTATATTCCGGATGGCAGACAGTAAAACAGGTGCCTTGATAGTTTTTCAAGGCAATGAGTCACTTCAAGACCTGATTACAAACGGTGTAGTGCTAGACAGCGAAATTTCACCGCAAATGCTGGAATCGATATTTTTTAATGGGGCACCTTTCCATGACGGTGCAGCACTTATCAATAACGGCAGAATTGAAAAGGCGGCATGCCACCTTCCTCTTTCGGTCAATCCGGAGGTGCCGTCACACTTTGGCACCCGTCACCGTGCAGCTTTAGGCTTGTCGGAGCGGAGTGATGCGGTTATTGTGACCATCTCCGAGGAACGTGGTGAAGTCTCTTTAGTAAGCGCCGGCGCCTTTCGTCAGATGAATTCACTTACCGAGCTGATCATGGCGCTGGATGAATTACTTACAAGCAAGACAGAGCTTCCTCGCACTACTTTCGGACAACGTTTTTTTTCAAATTTGTTACCAAAAGCATTTCTACTGCTCGGCGTTTGCGTCTTTTGGGTCCTGATAACTACACGTCAGGGGCAGCTTGCTAAAGTAACTGTTCCAGTACGCTTACATAGTATTCCTGAAGGTGTTGTGCTGCTTCGCACACAACCTGAAGAAGTGACAATCCAGCTACAAGCCATGTCAAGTCTTGCGCCGCAACCTTCCAAACTTGACTTGATAGCTGAAGTTGATGCTTCAATAATTACAGAAGGCACAACGGTCATAAAAATACGTCACGACTGCATTTCAGTCCCCTCAGGAATGTCAATAAAATCGTTATCCCCGTTAACTATAAGGGTATCGGCCGAAAAAAAATTACGTAAGAGCGTGCCGGTAAAAGCAATACTTAAAGGAAGGTTGCCTGTCGGCAAACAGGCTTTGGTTGTTATTTGCGAGCCTAAATCAGTTGAAATTGAGGGTCCGGCTAGCCAGGTTTCCCAAATAACATCGGTTGCAACGGAAGATATTGATGCTGGTCAGTTAAAAAGAGGAAAAGAGTACCAAAAAAGTCTTCATGTACCACAAAAAAATATTTCGATACTATGGGATAGCCCGGTTACAATAAAGCTTCCAATTACTGATAAACAGCTTCGTTGACGCATCGTTAAATTCGCAACATTATCTAGACTAATTAAAGTGGGTGGTAAAAGTTGACTTTTGATTTTTTTTGTTATATAAGTTCCGGCACTCGTAGCAAAATTTAAAACAAATATGGAGGGAACATGGCTCGTTTTCGTATTGTTGTAGCGATATGCCTTTTACTCCTGGTTTTGCCTCAGCTTGTTTTTGCCTCAAAATCTCATGTTGTGAGAAAAAGTGACTCTCTGCAGTTGATTGCAAGAAAATATCATGTTTCTGTAGATGAGCTCAAATCCGTCAATAACCTTACAGATTCACGAGTTCCTAAAGGAACTCGTCTGATAATTCCTGCTCAGATGGAAGCTCAGCAGAAGAAGTCGCCTGTCACAGTGCGTCAGGATACCTATAAAGTGGCTAAGGGTGACACACTCCCAAAGATTGCAAAAAAAACCGGCGTAGCAATGGCTGATATAAGAGCACTGAACGGCCTGAAAGGAAACAAAGTAAAAACGGGGCAGGTTCTTGCTCTTGTTGCTGTAGCTAATACTGAGACATACCCAGCAGATAACAACAGGTTCAAACTTATCAACAAGGACCTTCTAAATGAGCAGGAATTGACTGATACGTTGGCTGAATTAACGGACTTAGAGTCAGACCGCCCGGTTAACCTTGCAAAAACTCTTGAGACGAATCAGGCTATAAGCAATCTTAAGAAGAGCGCTTATAGTTTTCTGGGTGCACGTTACAGGTTTGGCGGAGCAAGCCGAAATGCGCTTGATTGTTCCAGTTTTACACAGCAGGTGTTCCGTGAGCAGAGCGTGAAACTGCCCCGTACCGCTCGTGAACAGTTTTACGTTGGCAATGAAGTTATGAGGGGCGATCTTAAGAAGGGGGATTTGGTGTTTTTTCAAACATATGCCCAATTTCCTTCACATGTAGGGATTTATCTAGGCAACCGCAAGATGATTCATGCCTCTTCACGTGAACATCGTGTTGTAATTTCATCAATGGACACACCTTACTATTTGTCACGCTATCTTGGCGCAAGACGGATGACGAATACCGATCCTGATGCGATAAACTTCAGTGAATTGCTGCTTGGCGTTGAAGAAGAGAATGAAAATGACATTTTAACAAATGACACGATGGGAATATCACTAAACCTTGCCAAGTAAATATTTTCAAATAATACGTCTTTCTACATCCGGATCGATTATTGATCCGGATTTTTTTTCGTCATGAAAATCCTGCTTGCATACCGCTCCGGTTCATCAAACCGCAACGACCCTTACTTAAATCTTGTACCAACCGGTCTATGCTACCTTCATTCATGCATTAAAGAGGCTGGCCATGACTCCATATTGGCTAATTTTTCTGCCTGGCCTGCCTCAAAAATAAAAAAAAAATTACTGTCAGTAAAGCCAGATTTTGTCGGCATATCTCAATGGACACATAACAGACATTCTTCACTGGAGTTGGCAAATATTTGTCGCGAAACTATTGCAAATTGCACCATAGTCTTGGGAGGAGCCCATGCAACCTTCTGTTATGAAGAAATTTTGGCAATTGGTTCACCTGTAGATGTTGTAGTTCGGGGGGAGGGCGAATCTGCACTCATAGAATTGTTATCAGGCACGACAGACTGGCTTGATATTGCTGGTCTTGCATTTCGTCATAACGCTTCCATAGTGGTTACACAGCAGAGAAAACTGCTTGATAATCTGGATCTCCTTCCTCTACAGTCAAGCTATCTCGAATCTTCCCTTGGTATTGACCCACTACTGCAAGCCCAATTCATCGTTACATCCCGGGGTTGTCCATCAAAATGTTTCTTCTGCAGTTCTCCAGATTATTGGGGGAATAGAGTTCGCTTCCGCTCCCCCGAAGCAATTGTTGAAGAAATTAAATTCATCCGTCAGAAATATGGGCTTATCTATTTTTCGATTCGAGATGACACCTTCACTGTCAATCGCAAGCGTATTCTAGACTTTTGTAATTTGTTGCAGAAGCAAAAAATAAATATTCTCTGGAATTGTCAGTCTCGCGTTACAGCTATTGATATGGAATTGCTAATTGAAATGAAACGGGCCGGTTGTGAGTGCATTCAGCTCGGAGTTGAATCTGGATCACCGCACATACTTGGGCGACTGGGGAAAAACATCTCGCCTGAACAGATTATTGCAGCCTCGGCGCAGATTAGAAAAGTAGGTATCAACTTGTCAATTTATCTTATCAGTGATGTTCCGGGCGAGTCTGATATTGATATTCAGCAGACTGTAGATCTGATTCGCGCGATCGGCCCAGATGATGGATATGTTTCTCCGCTTGCATATTATCCTGGCACAAGAATTTATAAAGAGGCATTGAGCTCAGGAACTATCAAACCCAACATTTTTAGTAAATCAAGAAAAGACGCCCTTTATGCCACAAGAACACTAGGCAATTCATCCGTACGTTTGTTAAAAGAGCTTACAGATAACAAGCGCAATGACAGGGAACGTTTTGCACGACAAAAAGAAGACTTTGGATACATCTACACTACCAATATAATTGCATCTGAATACTACCGGCAGCGTACGGAATACAAGAAGGCGGAAAATGAGCTGTTGGAAATAACCTCTATTGAACCTGATAATCCATGGGGCTGGCTTCTACTGGGAGATTTATATTTTGAAACAGGAAAAATAAGTAAAGGAAAAAAGTGTTACGGAAAGGTTATTAGCATCGTTCCCCAGAATAGTTCAGCAAAAACTTCATTAGCCGTACAATAAAAAAGCGGAGTCATAAATGACTCCGCTCAATTTTTGATCCGATCCTCAGATAATTATTTCACAATCCTTATGCCAGGAATGAAGGAAATTTTCTCAAAGGTCCTGTTAAGAGTTTTGCTCTGAAAATTAGCCAACGGTGGTGTTTCAGGGTACTCAATCTTGTCTCCCTTAGCAACTTTGAGCTCAGGCAGTGCCAACCAGACTTTCACGCCCTTTTCGTCAGCAGCTTCCACATAGGTATAGCCACCTGAATTCATTGTCTGGGTAACAGTTGCTTTCTTTCCTGCTCCAGCTGGGATTTCCTGCGCCTTCATACCAGCATGCGGATCACCACCTTGTGCTGGTGCTCCTGGAGCAGCACCAGGCTGTCCAGCTGGCATCTGAGCCTGTTGTGGAGCTCCGGCTGATGGGGCTTCAGTTTTTGGTTTCTCTGTGCAACCTGTAATAGCGAATGCGGCAATGCTGAGAACTACTAATGCTGTTTTTTTCACCTGCGACCTCCTAAATTTTAATATCCTGACAGTTTTAACACATAACTTCCGATTGTAACAAGAAAAAAATGCAATCGCATGATTCTACATAATTTTCGGCTAATTCCCCAGAGCAGTCCAAGTTATTGGAGTGGTTCGCCGACCTAAAACTATTTATTCCGTTTGTCAGACTCATTTCGGTTTAATGAATCGTATAACTCAATCTGTTCAGCAATGGATAGCTTTCTGCGACACCCAGAACTGTTCAAACAAAGCTTGCAACGGTCATCCGAACACCACTGACAGCAGTGGCAGTCTGAACAAGAATGCTTCTTCTTTTTGTACATACTATCAGACATCAATAGGCAGCGTCACCCCGCTTGACAGCGTTTCCCTCCAGGAGTTGAATAAATGCTTTGTTGCTATCAGCATTTACCAACAGATAACGAGGCAGCTTAAACACTGAATCTGAAGCCGAAGCGTGTCGCCTCTCAATTGTAAAAGTTGCATTGTAGCCAACTTCCGCCGCCTTGGCGATCAAGTAGTCATCATAAATACCAAATGGCCATGCGATCATATCAACTTTTGAGCCCAACTCGGTTTGTAAACGAGCTTTAGACTTTATCAGTTGAGTCATTACGAGTGAATCTAGCGCCGACTTACTTAGTTTTTTCTTCTCTTTCTTAAAGTTAGGATGCCAATATGTATGAGACTGTATATCAAAAAGACCAGTTTTTTTGAGGTCCCGCAACTGCTCCCAGGTCATGGCATATTTTGCATTAGAAATTGCTGACGGATATACAAATATTGTCACTGGATATCTGTACTTATTTACTATAGGGAGCATGTCGCTATAAACGGATTTGTGGGCATCGTCTTCAACAATTACAACGGACTTTGGGCCAGGTGCAGGGGCCTTGCCGCGATAATGATCAACAAGTTCCCGTAATGGGATGACCTTGTAGCCATTATCGTGCAGATACTTCATCTGGGCTTCAAAAACAGGAGTCGTGATTGTCATACCGTCTGCTACTGTCGGACCAAACCTGTGATACAAAAGTATGGGCACACGAAATGATTCTGTTGCATAAACAGCAAACGGTGCAGCTTGAAAAAGAATGATTACAACAATAGCAATAATGGTGCGTAACATGATTTAGAAAATCTCCCTTTGTCAACCCCTCACTATAAAAACCGAGCAAGCGGCATTAGATGCCACCTTATGGGAAACACTTCCTTTAATACGTCGCTGAATAAATCCCTTACCAGAACTGCCGATGACGATAACGTCAATCTCTTCGCGCTTAGCAATAGTGATTATTTTGTCAGCTGGATCTCCATATTCAACAATCATCTCGAGCGGCACGTCATGCTCAGTTGCATACTTCTCAACAACGTAAAATATACGCTCTCGCAGTTCATCCCATTTTTTTGATTCCGTCACCGGTGCAGTCGGTACAAAGTCGGTATATGTTGAAGCTGGAGCGTTTGGCAGTACTAGCAAAGCAAAAATCCTGCTCTTAAACTGACTTGGATTGCCTGCTGCAAGGCGTACGGCTTCTTCGGCTGCCTTGTCGGACTGTGGGGAACCATCTATTGCTACAAGTATTTTTTTGCGCAAGTTGAGCATAAAGTCCTCGCACGCGAATTTGATCAACTTCTACCATTCTAAATTTGACGCTTAAATATAAAACAATTTTTCGTACTTGACAATTGTAAAACAATAT
>CAJBRY010000784.1 GCA_903958085.1 uncultured Geobacteraceae bacterium | reverse complement strand
GCCGATGCTACTTTATATAGAAACGTAGTAATTCCGTAAAAAGCTCCTTCTCTTCGGGTTCCATTTTCATATTCATCCACCTCAATTACATCGGGTATAATAGATAACGGAATAACCTGTGAGGCCGAAATACCAATACCTGCAAATGCACTGATAATGAGCATAAATGTAAGGTTTCCGACTGGAGCAGCAAGGCATAGCATAAATGAAAAAGTAAGGTAAACGGCTGCCACCATATATGCTTTTTTCTTTCCCCATTTCTCGCCAAGCCAAATCCAAAGTGGTGCTGCAACAATAGCTACAACCAGGGGCACTGCCATTACTATAAAAGTAACATCTTCTGTAACCCGAATAACATGTTTCAGAAAGTAAATCAACATTACCTGAATAAGGTCGAAGCCAACCATATTAAACAGGAACATCCCCAGAATAATTCTAAACTCCTTAAGTTTCAGTATTGATCGAAATGTTTTAAAGAAGCCTTCTTTGATTGAATATTCAGATTCCTGCACCCGTTCGCGTGTGCCGAAAAAAGTAAATAGCAGTGAAGCCACCATAATGGTTCCGAATACTGCTCCCATGATCGGAAAACTACTGCGGTAAGCTTCTTTTCCGGGGAAAATCAAATCGACAATTATCATAATACCCGCGGCTGCCACTAGTGTACCCGAAAACGAAAGCCCCATTCTGAACCCTGAAATTGAAGTCCGTTCGTCATAATCCTTTGTCAATTCAGGCATCATGGAATTGTAAGGGATTGATACAATGGTAAACGCTGTATTGAACAAAACTGAAATGGAAACATAATAGACAAATAACAGGGCAGGACTTTGGAAAGGAACAATCCAGATAAGTGCAAAAATAATCCCAAGTGGAATTGCACCGAACAAGATATACGGTCTTCGCCTTCCGAAACGAGATTTGGTTGCATCTGTAATAAAGCCCATGGCATAGTCAATAAATGCATCCCATACCCTGGCAATCAGGAAAATATAACCGGCCCATGCGGCGGGCAACCCAGCTACATCGGTAAGAAAAAATACTAAATAAAATCCGATGGCTCCGTAGCCTATCATTAATGCGAAATCGCCCATTCCGTAGGCAAATTTTTCCTTAAGCGATAAAGTGAATTTTTTTTTCACCTGTAAATAATTTGGTTTAATGGGTTGGATGGAACTCCCGCCGAAAAATCGGAGCAGGCTGGTTGTATCCTGCTTTATTATTTTTACTTCATATCCTTGAGATGGCCCGACAATATATTGAATACATCCATTGAACTTATATTGTTTTCTTTCGCGATGTCTTCAATAGTCATATCAGGCTCTGCTTTAATGCCTTGGATCATTAAAATTCTTACAACTTCTGCAACTTTAAATTCGTACATGTTGCAAATGTCTTTTAAGGTCGCTTTCGTCAGGTCAATCATAGGTTTTGCATCTTCAATGATATTCGCCATTAGTTCAACCTTGCCTTTTGAGATATTTGAAATGGTATCGTTATGAAACAAAGAGCCTGTAACAGTGCCTGCAATAAAATCTTTTTCGAATAATATAGCTTGCTTCTTTGTATAAATGTCGCCTGTCCAAGGCCTCACAAATTCGCAGTTACTTACTATCATTCGTCCGTTACTGGCTCGTATGCAAGGATTTCCGGCATTCGGGATGTCCCAGTCACTAAAATGACAGGCGTTTAGTATAAGGGTGCCTGTACCTTCCTGAATCACCTGTTCGTAGGTATCTTTATTAATCCAAAAACCACTGTTTGATATTTTAACAGGGCCAGTATTTTCTGCACCTATTTTAATTGTTGCCATAAACTGGCAGTTGGTAAACTGAACCCCGGCAGCCCGTTGAACTTTGTTGACCTGAACGGCTACCGGACCAACATCTGAACCCGACTGTGTTACCAGGGCATTGCCTTCTCCGAATCCAAAATCATCAAATAAAAAGCCTTGTTTGGCAAAAATGACAAAACTGTTGCTGATATATTCCCAATCTGTTCTTCCAATTTTAAAACCAATCAGATTTTCCAGAAGATATGGAGCAAGTAAATCGTTCCAGAATTTATCTTTACCTCCTTCGTAATCAGCAGGTGGTACAGGTAGAGTTTGCTCAAAACCCATATATTTCCAAAAATTAGGATTAAAATGAACATTCTCTATACGCCCGACATCGTAGCACTGATCAACGTAAATACCGATCTTCAGCGGACAGGCATATACATTGCTGATGAAATGCAGTCCGCTCGCAGTTGTGCCAGCATCAATCGCCATGTATGGATTAGTCATGGCCATATCAACAATCTGACACAGATCACCATCAATTTGTATGGTCCATGGATAAGGAATAACTTTAGGCGGGGCCTGTTGCGCGGGATAATGGATTATCAGATTTTTTACAGAGGCATTGCATTTCAGGGTAATGGCCGGTGCCGCATCGGCATTGCCTTTGCCGCCATATATAAGCAATACAGTTCCTATGGGATGCGATGGATGAGGAACACCATCATAGCTACCCTTGAGCGTGACTCCCTCAGGAACGACGAGGCTACCATTAAGGCGATAACTACCTGAAGGCAGAAAACAAATTCCGCCTTTATTTGGCGAATCGTTAAGAGCCTTCTGAATTGCAGGCGTGTCATCGGATATTCCATCAGCTAAAGTTCCATAATCTTTGACATTTACATAGTCAAGTCCAGATTGAGCCAGGCAAGAATATGCCAGGGCAATTATCAATATTGATATAATTATTCGTTTCATGTTTTTATTTACATCGTTTCATTAATTTATCATTACTCCGGATTTCCTTTATTTTAGTCTCAAGCCCGGTACCATTGCGACATGCCTCAATTTTAATACCGGCTTTGTATTTATGCACAGGATTCTTACCATCTACAATCATACGACACACAGGCATTTGCAGATAGCCATCATTGTCAAATGACATCCGGAT
>CAJBRY010000783.1 GCA_903958085.1 uncultured Geobacteraceae bacterium | reverse complement strand
CTGACCCTGTTTGAAGGACTTGAACATGATAGGTACTGAACGCTGTCCAGAAGTTGTCCCTGCAGTGTAGGTTGAAACAACAAATCCTGTGATGTATGGATCAACTACGGATACAGTCGAAATATTAGCAGCAGAACCTGCAAGTGTTGTTGAAATTGCAGGAGTCGTCGTAGCAACATCTGCCCCAGAACCAGTCAGTGTTGTCAACGCACCCATCTGAGCAGGAACGCGAATCAGGAACTTGATTGGAACGCCCTGTACGAGCTCTGTACCACCACCGTTAAGGAGCGGAGTTTTGCTGTCTACAATCGCACCATCAGCAATAGTACCGGCTGTGCATACTCCAGCAGGGCAGGAAATCGACCCAAGCTCAGTTGCGGTAATTGTTACAAAGCCACCGGCAGGAATTGCAGAGTTGTCATAAGCTCCGGTATTATTCTTGATCTGTGCACCGGAAAGCTGCTTTATACTGGTTACGATAGTAGTATCTACATGATTCATGTTGGACACATAAACTTTCGCTGATTTTGAATAACGATTGAAAAGCTTGATGTATGTTTCATAGCCTGATGCAGCTTTTACAAACGGTACAATTGCCTCGATACCACCGTACCAGCTACCCACTGTTGAAGCTGGTGCTGATGCGCAGATAGTACCAACGCCGGCAGTTGTTACATTGAGACTGAAGTTGCTGAGTGCCCAGTTTGTTGGGTTGTTTTCAGCATTTGTAGCAGCACCGGTGATTGTAATGCCTATTGAGTGGTTACCTTCCAGTGCCACTGCGGATGCGGCACAATTATAAACAAGTGAGCTAGTCGTATTTGTGCAAGCAATGCCATCGGCAACTACGCCACCAGTAGCAATACCAGGCTCAGGAGCAGCTGTAGTCAGATCATAGCTGATGTTGCCAAGTGGAGATACCAAAGCATAGCCGATCCAGAGCGAAGGACCTGTGCCTGGTGCGGCATTGGTGATGGAATAGAAAGCGGCCTTGGATACTGTAGTTGTGGTCAGTGTAGAGGCCGCATCACCGGAGTTCAGGACAAAGAATCTGAAGTCGAGATCTGTATCAAGCTCTGCATTCAATGTTCCGGTAGTCGGAGGAGTAAAGCTGAACTGTGGTGTGATGTAAGCAAAGTTTATCGGCAGAGCTGTAGACTCACCACCGGAGGAGGAGAATGTCATCTGTACAACCGGAGAATCATCACAGGATGCATTCAAACTCGGATTTACCCATGTACTTGCACCATTTGTCAGAGTCTCTGCTGCATCATACTGATCAGGTGTTGCTCCATCATCTTTCCACTGTACGAGGCGTACTACAGATGATGCTGGAACGGTAATAGTATTGGTCGCCGCAAATACAGCCTCAATAGCATCGAATGCAGCAGGGGTGTAGTCGTCTGGTAAACCTAAAGTCAGCATCCCCCCGGCAGCCATTGCTACCAGACTTGCTCGTGCCGTTGCAAAAGAGGGAATTGCTTCAAATGCCGGATCAGCAACTATGCCTGCTGCTGCGTTGAATGCTGTCTCTGCATTTTGAACTGAAGTTGCAAAGGCAGCAGCCGTACCTCCACCAGCAAAGAGTCCCTGTGCAGTTGCTAAAGCCTGTCTATAAGTGAGAAGCGCAGCACCTGCTGGTGTCGTTGAGGCACCAACAACCTGCAGACCGAGGTTGTCAGTTACAACGCCTGATGGTGGCATAGTTGCAACTATGTCACCAGGCAAGCACAGACTTGTAGCGATGTCGCCAGTCAGGCCGGTGAGGGTAGCCGAAGCAGAAGAAAGATAGGCTGTACCGGCAGCATTGCGCAAACGGCAGACTCCATAGCGGTTAGGAGTCGGACCAGCGGAGTTAAATACCGCTTTGCCGTTCGAAATCCTGATGTTAACGTTCTGCGAAGCAACCATTGGTTGTGTAAGCGCGATATTCAGCTGACCGAACGAAGTACCGTCACCAGCGATAGTAGTCGCGCCGGCCGTTGAGTTGTAAACTTCCAAAGCCACTTTGTAAGAAGTGTCTGTGTTGTAAACACTTGGTGCTGATACAGCATTGTATGTACCAAATGCACTACCCTGCGAGTTGTAAATCGTTGCTGCCAGTGCTGAACTTGCTGTAGTTATGCTTGCTACTGCGAGCATTACCGCCAATTTCTTTTTCAATTTCATTGTTGATACCTCCCATTTTTTTTGTTTCTTTTTTTGTTTGTGCTTTGAATGCTTGAAACTAGCCACTGTAATTCGTCGTTAATCCCTGGTTTCTGGTGTTTCACCTCCTCGACTTTCGTAAAATGAAATTTAAATTACAACATCACTTCATTCTTTACGGATACAAACATGATGCTATTGCTCTCTACAAATCATTTTGTCCTTTGCCACCGGACAATCTATAGCAACTACAAAGGACTTATGAGTGTTAACCTGCATACCCGAAACACTCCACAGTCTTAATACTACGGTAAAATGTAGCATGCATAATAACCATGAAAAAGATAATGTCAATAAAAATATATAAACAATCTAGCTACAAGAACTGGATAGTCGGGACGTTGCGCTATTAAAAACGGCTGAAGCCCTTTAAAATGGCGCTTTTATGCATTGTCGCCTTATATGATTGATTTTTCAAAGGCTTTAAACTCGTGTTGTAAATCGTCACTTGGCATGGTAACCGGCCGTCAATTTGACATTGTTTTCCAGCAATTCCTCTAAAGGCATGAGACGACGTTTTTCGAGAATCTTTTCAAGGCGGCTGAATATCCGCTGTGCGTAGACAGACTGGCGCCACCCTGTGGGAGAGTGATATGCCCCAACAGCTTTCCATGTAAACCCGTGGTCTTTGATCGCCATGGAAAGTATACGCGCCCCGAAATCTATGTTGAAGCAGATATCCAGCCCTTTTTCGTACGGCTCTCCAAATTTTTCAAACCACCAGCGATTAACCTGCATTATGCCGACGTCAAATGTAGGGCTTTCCACTCCTATTCGTCTCAAAGTGATTTCGGCCTCTTCACGACTGCGTGGAAGTATTGGTCTGCCGGCGCGGTTCATGGCAAGCGGGGCAAGTCCACTCTCTGCCTCGGCTACGGCGATCAGAAGCTCTGCTGGAATTGAATATCTGTTCGCTGCTTGCTGGAAACAGCTCGAAGCTGAAGATGTCTGGCTATCTTCAGCTGTTGCGATGAGAGGCAAAAGTGTCAACATCATAAATACAGTAAATATATGAACGAAACTGATCATATCAGGCTTAATTCTCCCAACTGCTATTTCAAAAACAGGGTATCTTTGAACTGTCTGGTAATATACTCAAGCTGATCCAGATCATTAAGAATATATGGGGTAATCTGAACTATCAACTCCGTCTTGGCGGTTCCGGTTGATTCTGTTTTGAATAAACTGCCCAGATACGGGATATCCCCAAAAAACGGAACCTTGCTTTCTCCCGTGCTTTTGTTTGTGCTGATTAAACCGCCAAGCAGGACTGTCTCGCCACTCTTCACCGCTAGCGTGGTCTGAATACTTCGCTTCAATATCAATGGCGAGTCAATAGTTGACACCGTGTTGTTCTGCGCTTCACTTAACTCCTGATTTATATCGATAGTCAGCGTACCTTCAGAGTTAATAACGGGCTTCACACGAAGAATTACACCTGTGCTCCGATACTGAACATTACGCATGATACTTGGCTTGGTCGTACCGGAAGTAGTGCTGCTGCTTGAAATATCAGTTGCGCTTATCTCCGAAGTAACAACCGGCACTTCTGTGCCGACATTTATGGTTGCATCTTTGCCGTCCAGCATGGCGATATGAGGGGTAGAAACGATGTTTATAAGATTTTTCTTCGCAAACATGTTTATCTTGGCCTGAAAATCCCCCGGCAGACGGTTGAATACATAATTCAAGCCGGTGCCACCAAGCGCAAGCCCTCCCAATGTGCTAAGATTCCCCTCATATTTTCCGGAGTCCATAGAATGCTTGAGGTACCACTCCATGCCGAACTGGAGTTGATCATTGAGGGTTACTTCCATTATTGTTGCTTCAATAAGTACCTGTCGTGGCGATGTATCCAGCTGTATAAGCACGCTCCGGATCAGTTTGTAATTTGAAGGTGTGGAGGATACTATTATGGCATTTCGCCCCCTGTCGAGAGCAACAGAAAAGCCTTTGCCTGGCACGATGGAAGCGCCTGCAGCCGTTGGTGCAGGGCGCTGGGCCCCTGGTGCAGATGAGGTGGGAACCGCGGTGGCACCACCAGAAGCGACTGTTTTGAGAATTTCAACCAGATCTTCAGCTGGCCTGTTTTGAGGATGATAGACAAAGAGTTGCACTTCGTCACCCATCGATTCAACCGTATCCAGCCTGTTTTTCCACATAAGAATTGCATCAAGCCACTCCTTATGCTCACTGATTATAAGCAATGCATTGATCTTCTCAAAGGTTATGGTGAGGACACCTACATCTGAAGGAGTCTTGCCCATTGGTATGCCGATAGCCGGCATAACTTCCCTTATCTTCCTGTCAAATTCATTAACATTCATGTAGTCAAAATAAACCAGACTGAAATCACGATTGGCAAATGATGAGCGATCAAGTTGTTCAAAGATTCCAACAATCCTGTTCAATGAACCGACAGTCCCAGACAACACAAGCGCCGAAGTCCCGGACAACGGTTCCGCTTTGATGTCATTATTTATCATCTGTAACTGGCGAACCATCTGAAGTATCTGATTCACAGGAACATAACTGGAGGTCAGGAGGAGAGAAACAGTTTTTTGAGGTGAGATGCCCTGCGGGATTGATCCGACATAGAATTCGGACGAAGCCGCACCTGTGTATTGAGCCGTCAAAGGAGTTTTGCGGCGCAAATAAACCACACCATTTTCGTCACGTATGTCCAGATTGTTTTTTCGCAGCAAATCTACTGCAAAAGGGAAAAAATCCTTTCCAGTCATCTTGCGGTTCATGTTCAGAGTGATTTTTTCCTGTGCATTCTGCAACTCCGGTGAAATCGTGTAATTTAGCTTGAGAATGTCTCCAAAGACCAGATTTATAAAATCGTATAGAGGCATATTTTCGACTATTACCTGAACTTCACCAGCCGCTGCCTGAACAGAAAGTTCTATAGGTTTCTGCAGCACTTCTTCAGGTGTTTGTTCGGATTTTTGTTTGTATTCTCTTTCCGCTTCAGCCTTTACCGTTTCGCGTTTGATTGTGTTCGGTATGGCGATTATTCTTACCGATGCCTGTTTAGATTTAGACGCATCAACAGGTTTGCCTGTCTGTTCAGCTGTAGATTGATCCAACTTGCCCTTGTCTTCTGCTTTAAGCTCATTCTTCTGGCCTGAAGAACCGTACATCTCCTTGAAATATGGGGGCGGCGGCTGCTTTGAGGATGCTGCACACCCCGAAAACAACAGGGCAGACAGAGCCACCAGGAGCACGGGAATGCTATGGATTCTTTCGTTTAAGTGCATAGATATCCTTCTGTGTGTTAAATAAGTGGAGTTCAAAAAGCTGAGGTTTTTTTGAATCTTTTGCTTCCAGGGTAACTTTGCCCAGATCGATGCCCTTGACGATCAACTGTTCATCTATCTGATCACCAACACCGGCATTTTTCATTATTTTCAGGCCGGAATTATACATCAAAGCGCGTGGTTGTACACCACGCATAACTATTCCACTCAATTCCCAGCTTTCTTTTGGCCTGTCGGAGCGGAGCAGTTTCTCTGTACGCCCGTTTTTTACAAGAGTGTAAACCGGCTTGAACATATCTTTAAGGCTCAGCATCTGTCCAAGTGGAATAATCGGCTTCATGTTCCAGACAGCGATGTTGCCAATCGCGCTTTTTGCAGGTTTCTGGAATTGCACTAGAGATGTCGGCTCCGGTGACGAAGCTGTTGACGGTGCTTGAGCAGCTTTACCGGCAAGCGTATTCTGACTGTTCATGTGATACAGAACCGTAATGGCCGAAGATATTATGGTGAGGATAATAACTGAGCGTTTCACAGTGCACCAGCGCGTTTGAATGCAATCAGTGAAAGATTGACTGCTAGTTGTTGTTCCTGAATTTTAGAAATGGTTGCGCGCTCAATTTTTATAAATTTTTTGCCGTATAATAGTTTCTGAAGAAACTGGTCAACATCAGCAGGAGCGCCTTTAAGCATTACAGCCATCGGAATACGGGTCATACCGGTTGCTACGTCGGCAGCAGGCTCTCCCCAGGTTGAATTCATGATTTCAGTTCTGGTTGCAGTAGCGATGTTTTTCAATAAATCCTGCAGATCAACCAGAGCAAGACTTGGGCTGATTTTAGCCGGATAGACGTATGACTCGTTACTGGCTGCTGTTTTGCCAAGTGTTGCCACCTGAGTTTTGAACTCGGTACTCCCTTTTTTTATAGCCTCCTGAGCGACAATCTGGGCTTCAACTACCGCCAGGCGCATCCTGATCTGTTCGCCTTTCTCCTGAGCCGGTTTGATGTAGAAAATAAAAGCGGCAGTGATAATGAGGACAATGAGAAGAGAGCGATCTTTCATGAGACCCCTTTGGAAGGAGCATTTAATGCCACAGGACGAAGGGTTATTGAAAGGCTGTAGAGACTGAAATCCGCTTTGCCCGGATCTTTGGAGGAAGAGAGAAGTTTTACATCCTGAAAAAGTCCGGTGGCAAGAAGATCATTAATGATAATCGCTTCTGATGCTTTCAAACCGGTAGATACCGTGATTCGATTTTCGGCGTATTCTACCATGTTTAGATAACCTCCATGACGTTGAATAACGTCCGTCAAGCCGGATAGTATCTGATAATAATTCGGAAAAATCTGCTCCTTCGCAATGAAGTCACGCCAGTAGGTGGTTTTCTCGCGTACATCCTCAAGGGATGATTGCTGATTGGCATTTTCACGTTTCAGGCGTGCCAGATACTCTGTTTTTTCCGAATAGTATGATTCAAGTCGAGCCTCCTGATAGAGGTAAAACCCTGAAGTGATGAGAAGCGAGGCGATAAGTGGAGCCTTCAGCAATGCAACAGTCTGCTCAAGCAGATTGACCGGCTTGAAATCAAAATCGGCGAAACTGAGCATATCACCTAATTTAGCTTTAAAAGTAGCTGTCGAACCCAGTCGAATAAGTTCAACATCCTGAAGCGAATATTCCCGCTTCAGCAAATCAAGAACCTCCGCTTCATCCTCTCCCGCAGTGCGGGTTATTTGGGCAGACAGCTCTCCGTTCTTAATCACCAACACCGAAAGCAGACCTTTACGGGAAATCAGGACCAGTACATTCGCGCGATCTTTAAAAAATCTCCAGACCAGATAAGCTTCCGGGATATGAATAGTGATGCCGGTTGACAGCGACTTCTTTAAATACCAGACGAAAATACTGGATGAATTCTGAAAGGAAAGGTGTCCCCCGTCAGGATAAGGTGAAAGGTTAGAGTAGTTGAAAGATATTATCTGACGAGTCAACCTGACTTTGGGAGGCTTTTCAAAAACCCTGAGGTAGGTTTCTTCTATGGGGATGATATTTATGAGATTCATTTATTACTCTTCAAAGGTTTCAACCGTGTAGGGTCGATCTTTGCTCTGACCAAAACGTATGACAGCACGTTGAAGATCCGCTGAAACTCCAATGTTCGTACGGATGTCTATCCCAACCGTCAAGGAGGGGAAATTAATATTATATTCCGGCATTTTTGTCAACGCATTTGGAGCAATAACAAAGAGGTCGGATGCACTGATTAATCCATTTTTTTCACGAAGTTGGACCAGTTGCCCCGCAGCTTCAAGGCTTATATCAAGGACCCCGGACAACAACGTGGCATCAGCCGTGTTGATATTGAATGAAGATGAAGCGCCCTGCATAATTTCGCTCCGAACAATATCAAGAGCAGCCCCTCTCCAACCCTTAACAAGCGCCAGTTCGTCAACTGTCTGAATAAAGTGATCGTTGCGAGGTAAATATTTCCGTGACTGCTCGGAACTGTAAAAATAAGATTCAGCCCCGTTCAATTGTTTAAGGTCGTCTTCATCTGTCCAGTCAACTAAACTATCGGCTGCTGTTTCAATTTCTGCCGGTTTCAGTCCGCCACGATAAAGCATTCCTTTCAGATACTCTGAATTTAATGACCAGAGTCCAAGGCGTCCGGCACTGTCCTGCAGTCTCACCTGGCTGCTGCCAACCATGAATGGAGTGCTGCGTAGATTAATGCGTAGCGGAAATCCGCTGTTTGCACTCATGTTGTCTATGCTCCAGCTTGAAAACCTCCCGGTTGTACCAATGTAAATCGTTTTTTCCATAACATTGGATGAATCAACCTTCGCCTGCAGCTTATCCAGCAACTGCTGAGAGGTTGCCACCATATCCCGCGAGAGTGAAACGGCATAAAGAGCAAGTGAAATCGACACCAGCATGAGTACCAACACAATAATAAGCACGGAACCATTTTCGCTCCGTTTAAATGGGAGGTCCATCTGCCCCCCGCATCATACGAGCTTTATCGTCGTAATTTGTCAGCACTCTGTTGAAATATTCCCTTTCCCCGCTATCTGTTGAGATGATAATCCGTACCATGGAAGGGAGTGTTGCTTTGAGTGAGGACTCTTTTTTCCCATTATTGAGATATTCAAAACGAAGAGAATTTATGCCTGAAGCAATAACGTGATTTTTTTTATCGGTGTTATCAAGCGAAGGGGACAAATAATTTGTTTTGTCACCGTATAATGGCGCCTCTTCCAACACAACGTCCCCGTTAATAAGAGATATTCTGCAGACAGCAGGAGCCCTGCCTGAAGGGGGTGAGTTAGAAATATATGTCATATTTCCCGGTTCTCCGGAAAAATAGGTGGCATAATCTTTTTTCTTGTTAAACATATCCCTTGATGGCGTGACATAGTTAAACATGGAAGAGATTGAATCCCGCATTTTTGACATCCTTTGGGTCTCTTCTGCAAAAGGAGCATCGATCTGACGCACAACGGCAAACGAATAACGCAATGAAAACATTGCCATCCCGATTATCAATGAAAAAATGGTGATCGCCACCAAGAGTTCGAGGAGTGTAAAACCATCAGATTTCATCTTCAGGTCTGCTCTCGAATCGCTTTTTGTATTGAGTTTTATAAAACTCAAATGTTCTTCCCTCAACATCCAGATTAACTTTGAACAGCATTACTAAAAAGGCACCTTTGTTGCCACTCTGACCTACTTCCTCCCCATAAATATAATTATTGGCACTCTGCTCCAGATGGCATACATAGCTGTAGTCGAGTCCGTTTAATGTTCCCTTGTACTGGCTATTATCTACGAGAGTTTCCCCCATTATTTTGTCACGTATTGAAAGTGTCGCCGTGTAGAGTTGTTCATAGCGACGAAGCTGTTCACGGTTGATACTGAATTGGCGCAGCGCAGCTGTCACAGTAACGATCGAAACCACCATGATAAGCGTGGCAACCAGAACCTCAACCAGTGTAAAGCCTCTGCTACGGTTTGGTCGCTGTCGATATGCTTTTGTATATAAATCCATCATTGACAAAACTTGTGAATGTTTCCTTTTTTGCATTTTTATCGATTGTGGACTTTTCAATAACCGTATCAAATTTTTCCCGCAGGTTGTGCAGAGAAGGATAGACCAGAGCAACACTGATGGAGATAAGGACCATAATAACAAGCATTTCAACTAGCGTGAAACCATTTGCAGCAGATAAAGAGTCCATCTAAATAGCCACATCCCCGAGGCTTACTACCGAAAGCATAATAGAGATGACTATTATGGCGATGAAAAAACCAACGCATACGATGATAAGTGGTTCCAGATAACCAAGTATTCTGCTTATGTCTGTTTTAAAGGAGTCAAGGTAGCGCCTGCCGAGCGTTTCAAATATTTCTCCCATACGAGCGGAACTTTCACCAACCACAACCAGCGATACTGCATCTTCCGGTATTAAATCATTGCAGCTCCAGACCTGACTGATTCGATTCCCCTTGCGCACCTCTTCGTTTGTTTCTGCCAACAGGTTGGTCAATTGCTGACTTCCCACTACTGCGGCAGAGAGTTTGAGCGCACGACTCACATCTACCCCGCCACCAAGCATCGATCCGAGTGACGAGAAAAGATTGGCAAGATCAGAGAGCAGCATGAAATTGCCTACAAACGGGACTGTATATGCCCATTTTTTGAAGCGGGCAACAAAGGCAGGGGTTGTGGCAAGCCAGATTATGACGCCGACAAAAACAACGGCACACAAAGTGATCGCTGGAAAATGCTCGTTGAGAAACTTGCCATAACCGATGGTTATTTTGGATATGGCCGGGAGTTTTTTCAATTCATCTGCCGTGAATATTTTAGCAAAACGGGGCAGGATAAATCCGCAGACTATAACTACTGTTACCATGCTCATTGCAATCAGGAAGATTGGATACGCAATGGCTGATTTTACCTCTTTCAATAGGGAAAATTTGAACTCCAGATAATCAAGCAGGTTTTTAAATGCAGTTTTCAGATCTCCGATTTCTTCACCAACGGCCAGAACATTTATGTAGAGCTCGCCACCGCCAAATTCATGTTCTTCAAATCCGGCTCGCAGCGCTGCAGAAAACTGCTGCCCTTCCTTTATTCGCCTCAATACACCATCCCAGAAATCATGCACAGACTGCTTGCGGGTGTTTTTTATAACCGTTGCCAGAGCCTGGTCCAGTTTTATTCCGGCAGAAATCAGATGATAAAGCTCTTCACAGTTATTTTTGAAATCTTTTAGCGAATACCTGCCACGACGCATCGCCTTGCGGTCTTCCTTTATCGAGGTAAGGATTATCCCGCGTGAACGTATTTCATTTACCAGGTCAGCCTCTACACCGAACATCTTCCCGGAAACCTTGTCTCCGCTTTTCGTGACTCCTTCATAGATGTAGCGGTTCAATGAGCAACCCTCAGCACTTCTTCAAGCGTAGTCCACCCGGACATAACCTTGATAAGACCGTCCTGCATCATGGTTCGATAGCCGATTCGGTTCATATCATTGAAACTTTTGTCTTCATCAAAAATTGCCTGAATTTCCGGATTAAATGGTGCAATTTCAGCAATAACCATACGCCCACGATAACCGCTGCCGTTGCATTGCTTACAGCCGACAGCCCGCCTAGGTGTCTTTTGCAATTCAGGAAAATCTTTTAGTATACGATTCAGATCATAACGAATGGCAAGCTCTTCAGGAAATTTACTTTCTACTGAGCAGGCGGGACAAAGTCGCCGCACCAGACGCTGGGCCATCACACCGACAATGGTTGATTTAAGCAGAAACATCTCGCTCCCCATGTCTAGCAGACGGGCAATTGATGCAAGCGCGCTGTTCGTGTGAAGCGTTGACAATACCAGATGCCCGGTTAACGCTGCCTGCATGGCAATATCCGCTGTCTCTCCGTCACGAATTTCACCAACCATTATTATGTCAGGGTCCTGACGCAGGATGCTACGGAGAGCATTGGCAAAAGTATAGTCAATCTCAGGACGAATGTTAATCTGACTGATACCTTTGAATTCATATTCCACCGGATTTTCAACGGTGATAATCTTGACACGGTCTGAATTGAGGAGCGACAGGATAGCGTAAAGAGTTGTAGTCTTGCCCGAACCGGTGGGACCGGTAGTAAGAAAAACCCCGCTTGTTTTTTCAGTCAGGTCAGTGATGATTTTAATCTGATCCGGCAGAAAGCCCAGGCTTTCAAGGGAATAGTCAATATCCTCTTTTCCCAGGAGACGAAGTACCAGGCTTTCGCCAAACTGCGTAGGCACAGAAGATGCCCGTATGTCGATCTCTTTGCCGGCAATCCTCAGAGAAATACGGCCATCCTGTGGCATACGGTTTTCCGCAATATTCATACCGGAAACAAGTTTCAATCTGGTTATCACTGCGAGCTTTAGAGAGTGCGCCACGACATCTACCGTCGTAAGTATGCCATCTACCCTCAAACGCACCTTCATTGCACCGCGCAGCGATTCGAAATGTATGTCGGAGGCGTTCAGTTCCATTGCCTTGGCCAAAACATTGTTGACCAGTTTTATAACCGGGGCTTCCGATGCAAGCTCTTTTAGTTTATCAATCTCTTCATCAGCATCAACATAACTGGTTGAAGAGACAAGCTCCTCATCAATAGCCATAAGAAGCTGTTTCAGCGGTTCTTCACGCACAAGAGCCGCCCGCACTTTTTTCCCTGTAACTGTTTCAATCAGAGAAAAAGCTGAACTATTGAGCGGATTGGTTGTTAGAATATTTACCGAATTTGCTGTCTCCTCATATGGGAAGAGGTTTTGTTCGCGCAGAAAGCGACCGTCGAGGGGGAGGTGATGGAGGGTCAGTCCTTCTACAGAACGAAGATAGGGAATATTCAGTTGGTCTGAAAGTGATTCCAGAAGCTGATCTTCTGTGATTGCCCCCATATTCAGAAGGATGGAACCGATTTTGCCACCATATACTTTTTGTACATCAAGAGCACGCTTAAGCGACTCTTCATCGCAATACGATTTGGAAAGCAGAATTTGGCCAAATAATTTTTGAGTCATCGGGTTATTCCCAGGCACTAATATCTTTGTTTTCGCCCTCGCCACCTTCTTTTCCATCAGCACCAAGAGACTTGAGATCAAACGGCTTCTTGTCTGCTCCGGGTGATTTGTAGAGATACGGGGTGTCCCAGGGGTCCGATGGAAGTGGTTTTGGCAGATACGGCCCTTTCCAGTTTTTTATGTTCCCCGGATCTTTCCAAAGAACTTCGAGTTTTTCTTCAGTCGTAGGGTATCTGTTCACATCGAGCTTGAAGGCGTCGAGCGCTGTGACAATCATCTCAACCTGTGCCTTAGCAGTCTTTTCCTTGGCAGTTCCAAGTTTGCTGAATAGTTTCGGGGTTACAAGCGAAGCCAGCAGGCCAATAATGACAATTACTACCAGCAGCTCTATCAGGGTGAATCCTTTGGAATTGAATCCTTTGCTTAATTTTTTACTCATTTAATATAACCTCTTTTGAATAAAATACGGGGGAGTTTGTGTAGCACATATCCATAAAAGAATCAATTTGCTTCGATGTAATAGCATTTTAGGGGCGGAGCAAAAATTCAGTCAGTATTTTTATGTACCATCAGCCAGCTTGGTGCTTTAAATCGAACAATCCGCCGGTACAACCATACATATATAATTATAAACAGGAAGCAACACGACTGTAGAGCCATGGTGTTTTTCCAGAAAAACATTGCCGGAATAACCGTAAGAAGCCCCATTCCCCAAAGATATGGAGCTGTCATGGAATTGCGTCGCCTCAAGCTTTTTATCTCTCTTGTTCCAACGGTCCAGCGGACTAACCGGTTAAAAATCATCTGATGCAAATGCAGTGCATCTGGCAGACCGGCAGCCATGCCTCGAACAAACTTCCGACGATAGATCGTAAAAAGGGTTTCCCATACGGGATACATAACCAGTGTAAATGGAAACCACGGGGAGACTTTGGGGTTACGAAGTACCAGCAGAACGGATATTTCTGCAATCATAAAACCCAATAGATAAGCCCCTCCGTCACCGGCAAAAATCAAGCCTCTGGGGTAATTCCATACAAGAAAACCTATTGTTGCTCCAGTTGTCACAAGACAGACTCTCAACACATATGAATCATTAACTGTAAATGCAACATAAGATAAAGCAAAAAGGATTATGACCCCGACTCCGCCGGCAAGTCCGTTGTATCCATCAATCAGATTAAGAGCATGACAAAGTCCGCCTACAGCAAAAACCGTCAAGACAATAGCCAGCCATGGGAATGCAGCAAGCAATGGATCAACCCCAACTATGTGAAGTCTTATAATTACAGCATCGAGAAGCCAACAACCAATCCCTGCGGAAACAAATGAAGCCAGCAATCGCCAAAACCCACTGACTTTCTTGGTTAAATCTTCAGCAAGCCCGGCAGCAAACACAGGAACTACAGCAATTAACCACATAAAGCCGATTTGAAGCGGCACTCGGGATATTGATATCTGAATAATAATTCCGACAAGAATACCAACAAAAATGGGAATACCACCAACACGTGGAATTTCTCCCAAATGAAATTTTTGCGGTTTTTGCGTATGCGAATCTCCAGTCAGGTGTTGATGGAGATGCAGGTAACGAAGCAGAAGTAAGGCTACCAAAAGAGATGTAAGAGCTGAGAAGATAAAGGCTAACACACTTAAAATGTCCCTGATTGTGGATTTTTATGCAAGAATATTTTCGTACAACTGCCGGGTAGCTTGAACCATGCCCTCGGCAGTGAAATTTTCCTCAAATCTCTTAAGTGCCTGCCCGCCCAGCTTTTTTAACAACGCCTCATCTTTCAACAGGCGCATTATTGCATCTGCCAGCGCTCTGGAATCTCCTGGCTCAACATTTATTCCAGACAAACCATCAATATTCACCCATGGGACACCGGATCCTGGTATGTCGGTGGCAATAATTGGTCTGCCGCATGCCATCGCTTCAAGCATAACCACACCGAAAGCTTCGGAACGAGCAATGGAGGGGAGACAAAAAACATCGGCTATCTCAAAATATGCACCTAATTCATTCTCCTGAATATTACCGACGAGTTCAACTTTATTTCCTAGTCCTAAATTTTCAATTCGTGAACGCAAATCAGATAGGAGCTTTCCTGCCCCTCCGATTATGATGATTACGTCATCGGGCGTATGGAGAGCAGCATCTATAAGGTACTGATACCCCTTATAGTATGCCATCCTCCCAAGTGAAAACACAATCCTGCGACCTTTATGTCGTCTTCGTAGATTTTCAAGAACACCATTATCAACAAGCAAGCGAGATGAGTTAATACCCAGCGGAACAACCTTGACCTTTTCCCGCCATTGAGAGAGAAAAGGCGAAGAATCAATGTAGGGTGGTGATGTAGCAATAATTGCATCCGCACGTCTTAATAACCAGGACTGAAGTGGTTTATACAGCCTGAGAAGTTTTTTCTGCTGTATAATATCGCTATGCCAATGCAACAGCACCTTGCCATCATATCCGCTTAACAGAAGAGTCAGATTTGCCATTGGGTTAGGGAGATGGACATGAATAATGTCGTAGTCATTCATGATTCTACGAAAACAGGCTGGCATGCCAGGGCTTAAGGGGGTTGACGCAGAGGTGCAGAATGTTGGCATCCTTATCACTTTGTTGCCACTATCAGACTCTTCGATCACCAATTTCGTAGCGACATGCGAACAAAGAACATCTGTAGGAACACCGCCAGCATTGAGTCCCTGAGTCAGATCATAAGTAACAGTTTCGATCCCACCTACTACCGGGGGATAAAATTTACCTATTTGAAGGACTCTCATGCAAATATATTATCCATTATTAAGTATTTGAAGATTTTTTTCGGCAACAAGAGTTCTGATGTCATCCAGCAAGTATGACGTTGCTGCGTCAATGGAATGATTTTTCAACACGTAATCTATTGCTGCACGCTTCATTCTAATAAAGGATTCTCTATCAGACATTATATTTTCAATTTTCCCAATTAGAGCATCAAGGTCATCATCAACTATCAAAACCTTCTTATCTAAAATCCCTTCTGCCGATTGAGTATTTGAAATCACTATTTTGCCGGCGGCTAATGATTCTATCACTTTCAATCTTACACCGCCACCGATTAGAATAGGAGCAAGAACGTAGGAGCATTCTGAAAGCAGCTTGTTAATATCAGTAACTTCACCTACAAAGGTGACCCCAGCTTGACTGCACAGGGCCAAGATTTTTTTATCCGCGTTTCGCCCAGCAACAATAAGCTTTGCATCGGAAATGCGATCCCTCAGTTTTGGAAAAACTTTTTCCAAAACATATTGGATCCCATTATAATTGGGAAACCACTTGTAATCTCCAAAGAATATCAATGTTTTTTCATTGCCATCCGAGGACTCAAAAGCATCCGTGCTAATTCCAATAGGTCGATATTTAACAACTTTTCCTAACGTATTTTTTAATAAGTCAGTTTCATAGTCTCCGTACGAATAATTACGGTCAAATGATTGAAAATATTTATTTTCTTCCGACAAAAGTCTGCGAGATTCCGACATAAACAGCGCTTTCATCAGCGGATTAGTTGCAAAGCTAGAGCGCATAAGCATAACATTTGATTCAAGCACATGAATATCATGCAGCTTCAATGCATTAACAACAGGTCCGGCTTTTGAAATGTATTGAGCCATATAGGAGTGATTGGCAATTATTATCTCGTAATCATTTGCCATCATCTTAAACCTACATAAATATTCAGATGAATAGAATCTTGAATGAACAAGTGATCTACCGCACAGAGTGGCAATTATTATTCTAAAAATTTTATTGGGCATTTTTACTGTAAACAGACGTCCATTTATGAACTTTTCAAGGCCAGCAAGATTTTTAATGTCGGAGGCATCACAAAGTGTAAGCAAGTCAATTATTGCACCCTGCTTTAATAAGCCTTTAATGGTGTTTAAGGTAGCAATTTTGTCGCCGCTGCTAGGGGGGAATGGTGGGTGCGCTGTTAAAAACAGGATTCTCTTATTATTAAGTGGAGAGCTCATTTAAATTCAAAGCGGGCTATTTTACTGCTTTTCGCCATTTGGAGCAGATTTTTTATTCGTTCATTCCCGGATGAAACACTGAACTCCTGTGCAAAGATCTCTTTTGCTTTCAATTCCATAGCCGTAGAGGGATTAAAACTCCTTATCATGGAAATATATTCATCCGCAGAATCAGCTACCATGCAAACGCCACTATTAACTGCAGACTCATATCCAATAAATGAGAGTCTACTTCCAAGCACACATTTACCATACATAAGCGCTTCTGCTACTTTAACTTTCATTCCAGCGCCAGTAAAAATTGGAGTAACCACGAACTTTGCATTATCGTAGTAGGGCTTTAGATCACTAACACTTCCAATAATCAAAACATTATTTGCAGAATACTCTTTCCGATAGTTCTCCATATTTGAGCCAATGACAATCAAATTCTCGTCCAAGGCAGGCATTACTTTATTGCAAAGAAATTTAACCGCTTCTAGATTCGGTGAAAATGCCGACCCCACGAAAAGGATATATTTGTCAGGCAAATTTATTGGTTGTTCACTATTATCCAGAGATTCTGTTTTATTATTGGCAATGCAAATTGGGTGGATAAAATCAGCTTTACGACCATATAACTCTTTTGATCTGAATGAATCATTCTTGTGTAATACAACTACAACGTCTGAATAGCGGATTGCCCAACGCTCATTCATCCAATCCGACAAAATTGCTGGAAGATACAATAATCGTTTTATACCTGGCTTGCATTGCACCCTGAAATCAAATTCAATATTATGAAAAAAACTAATAATCCTAATGTCAGGGAATTTTTTTTTCACAACCAT
>CAJBRY010000782.1 GCA_903958085.1 uncultured Geobacteraceae bacterium | reverse complement strand
CATGAACAATTATGTCAAGCTTTTCGCTCGAGCGATTTAACCAGGAACTAAGCAGTGAGCATTTAGCGAATCTGCTTGAGCGACATATTTCTTGGTTTGAAGGTATTGAAAAATCCAAAACCATGACTGCTTTCAAGGCCCGAGTTTATTTCAAAGCATAATTTGAATAGTGAACAACTTCGTCAAGCGTTTCGCTTGAGCGATTTAACATGTGCTTGACTGGCGAAACGGTTTACCGTTAAGTCCAGTCGAAGCAGTTGGTACGCCCAGCATGGGCGTACCCCTGGGGGTGAAAGTCCCCTGTAGGTATCCACTCTTGGACGCATGTCCAAGAAAACTACGAGCCGAAGGCAAGGGCTTGACCGTGAGGTCTGGTCTGAAGGAAGCCGGAGAGCGAAATCGGGAGTCGATGTACAAGAAGGCGATACAAGGCTTAGTTCCAGAGGCGAGGCAGCCAACGATGCCGATGCCCGGTGGAAGCGGAACAGAGTAAATCGCACGGCTATCCGAGGAAGGGGTACGTTCTTATCTGGGGAGATCTGTCTGTCAGGCAGTAACTCGTTTGTAGTTTTCAGAAATCCGGTGGGAGAAACGGTACGCTATTCCTGGCATCTGTATGGTGATAGTACAGAATGAGTCATCGAAAGATGAAGACGAAGAAAGATCACAAGAACTGCAAAGAGAAACGGCGTCATCATAAGCAATTGTGGTGGTCAAGCAGACAGAAGTCAGCAGAGGGCATAGTAGTCAACGCCCGGAGTAATGTCCGGTTCACGGCGAAGGCCCGAACACTTCACAAGGAGCGAGCCTCGTGATTCTCAGTAACGCATTGCCCAAAGAGCGGAATGGACTGACTGGCGGATCAAGTGAGAAACCAGCCTTGGCTCACTGGGGGAAGCAATTCACCCAGTAAGAGGAGATCATATGCTCCATGGAGTGAACCGCCCATTGCGGATCCGCACGATGGGTGGTGTGGGGGCTGGAGGGGAAAACCCTCCGGCTACCCAATTTGGACGTATTCCCTTTTATTTTGATTCATATATGATTTCATCATCTCCATCGACAAAACCTATACCAACAACTTTCGTTGTCTTTAATATTTTCTTATATTTTCCTTTTTCAATATATTGCTTTACTTGATTGGTAAAATATTCTAATCCATCTTCCCATTTCTCTCCGGTTACTTTTCTTTTTATTATTAAAACATTTTCTCCGGTAGTAAAATCATCACGACAATACCATTCATCGTCTTCATCTGGGGTTATTATACTACCAATTATTTGTAGGTGAAAAGTTCCATGACCTTCGTATATGTTAAAGTTAATGGCACGAATATTTGAAAAATCATTTTTGCTCAAAACAGAATCAATCCAATTACTGCATTCATTTTCATTTTTTTCGATTAGCATTTATTTTCTCCTTAATCTGTTTCTTATTAATCCTGCGCCGGAGGCGTCCGTCCAACATTGAGCTGAGCTGCGAGTATTGGCGTAGAAATTGCTACTTTCACTTTAGCTACTTTAGT
>CAJBRY010000781.1 GCA_903958085.1 uncultured Geobacteraceae bacterium | reverse complement strand
TTAACCCGTCTTTACCCATTCACGGGCAAAGAGGCTGACATTGCTCGATTTTGCATCAAAGGTCTGCCCCACATTTTGTTTTTAGATCTTCTATTTTTGGTGGCGGTTGATCCGGTAATCTGAGGTTGAGTTGATGCAATAACAGTTGCAGATCCTTCTCAGGTTGAGTGTAGCGTGGCATGATCAAATTGCGATTGTCGGTAGTTGGTAAGTGTACATCGATCATCTGCATGGCTTTGAATTTTTCCAGTATGGCGCGCGGGGTGAGTCCAGGCGCTTTGATTTTGGCCTTGTTTTTCAGAGTTACCTGAAGACAGTAGCTCAGGAAGCTGACGAAGATATGCGCCTCGATTCGATTATCTTTATGGTGGTAGATTGGGCGAATATCTAAGTCATTTTTGAGTTCTTTGAAGGCCTGTTCGACCTCTGTCAGCACGATATATTGTTTCCACAGATATTCTGGATTGCCAGCGCTCAGATTGGTGCGCAATAAATAGGTTCCTTCTCCCCGTCGTGCCAGTCGCAGCTTCTTCCTGTTCAGGTTGAATGTAAAAGTCGATGACGAGACTGCTTGTTGGGGTTTTGGAAGCTGAATATCTACAATGTCCCAGACCTTGCCGGCTTCTTGTTTAGCCGCGCCGAGCTTGAGCAGCAGGGCATCGCGCTTCAGGCCTTTCATGACTCGGATCTGATGCAGCCGATTCCATAGTCTCTTGAGTTTGCGTCGGCGCATAGACTGTTCTTTGTCACGACGTCCCCCGCTACGCGTAAGCACATAGAGATCTTCGCCGTCCCTGGCGAGTTTGACTTGAATCTGTTCCTGAACTTTCTTCCATTGTTGCGCAAAGAGCTGGTCTTCAAGTTTGCTCAGCCGGCCACGTGGAGTTCCGACCAGGTAGTTCGCCCCCTCTGCCCGCATTTGCACAAGGGCGGCCTCGGTGGGAATGCCGCGATCCATGATCCATAACCGGTTGATCTTGCCGTATTGTTTCTCGATCTTGCGCAGGAACTCCGGCAATGTCGTCTTGTCCGAAGTGTTGCCCGGCATTACTTCGTATGCTACCGGAAAACCCTCTGGCGTTACGATCAATGCGATTACCACCTGTACACAATCGGATCGCTTATCTCGACTGTAACCGAACTTGCGCAGGCCATCGCCAGCTTCCGACGGATCGCATTCGAAATACGTGCTGGTTAGATCGTAAAGCAATACGTCATACGAGGCATTGAACAGAAGAGCCCATTGTGATTTCAAAAAAGAAAACAACTCCTCCTTGTGCTCACAGAGTTTGTCGAGACAACGGTAAAGTGTGTTCTTTGCCGCTATGCCATCATCCGTCCCCAGCAGATCAGGCATCGCACTGTTTTTAAACCAATCCCGATGCAACCTCCACTCGCTACCAGGATCCAATAGTCGATAAATGACCAGCGTCTTGAGCACGTTGAGCCATTCCGTACCCTTGCGACTCTTCTGAAGTCGTGATGTCCAAAAGCCATCCAACCCCAACAGGCTCCACAGCTCCAAAGCCAGCCAGCAGCCTCCCCACTGTCGCGGACGTCGCAACGTCATCTGACTCAGCCGCACCTGAATGGGATTTATTACCTCTTCTGGCGGAGTCCGGTCTTCAGGGAAAAGACTCATCTGCTTGACGGTGGATGAACCCGACAAATCCAATACATCCAACGCCGAACACCACTGTGCCCGTTGGCTGTCGTTGATCTCGCCAAGATAAAGGAGCTGCCGCTTGATCACTCCTCTGCGGGTACGTACACTTTCAACAATGCTCCAATAGCGGTGCTCTTTGCCGTCCTTCAGCCGATGATGACACTTCAAGTACATGCATCGATTGTCGCATGGAAATATATTTCGTCAACGGGCAAGGTCTGCCCCACACGCTGTTTTGAAAAATTGCCCCCTGATAATAAAGGCCGAAATGAAGGTCGCCACTTAAAAATAGCCCTTTTTATCCTCGAACAGGTAAAGACGGGGTAAGCTGGATATACGCTTTCCAGAGATCCTCAGAAGACCAATCGGATATATTGCTTCTAAGCATATAACAGCCTTCGCTTAATTCAGCCCATTTCCG
>CAJBRY010000780.1 GCA_903958085.1 uncultured Geobacteraceae bacterium | reverse complement strand
GTCCCTTTTAATATCACCTGTGCGTTAATTTCCATTGCCCGCAAACTGGCTGCAGTATCAGTAGTAAAGTATGGATTGCCGGTTCCAGCTCCAAAAATGACTACACGACCTTTTTCAAGATGCCGCATAGCGCGACGACGGATATATGGCTCTGCAACTTCCTGCATCGCAATGGCAGACTGGACACGGGTTGAAACTCCTTGTTTTTCAAGCGCATCCTGCATTGCCAGAGAGTTAATTACTGTGGCAAGCATCCCCATGTAGTCTGCACTGGCACGATCCATGCCCTTTGATGACGCAGCGAGACCTCGAAAAATATTGCCGCCGCCGATAACAAGTGCCAATTGAACTCCGCTGTCTACAACTTCCTTTATCTCGCGGGCAATTGTGCTAAGTGTCTCTGGATCAATGCCGTAGACCTGATCGCCGGCAAGAGATTCGCCGGAAAGCTTCAAAAGTACCCGGCTGTATGCTTTTCTGTCCATATAATGCCTCCGCAATTTTATGTTCTTCAAGCAGAATGATAATCAGATGTGTTAAAACGCGCCGGCAAGGCAAAAAAAAGCCGGCCATTTCAGGCCGGCTTCGATGATTGGATTAGAGGCCGGCTGCTGCCGCCACCTCGGCGGCAAAGTCGCTTTCCTTCTTTTCCAGACCCTCTCCGAGAGCATATTTGGTGAAACGGGTAATCGTTATGGCAGTGCCAAGAGCCTTACCAACTTCTGCAGTCAACTGCTGAATAGTCTTGTCAGTGTCCTTGACAAACTGCTGCTCTACAAGACAGATCTCTGCGTAAAACTTGTTAACCTGACCGTCGATAATCTTTTCAATGATATTTTCAGGTTTTCCAGTTTCACGGGCTTTAGAACGATAAATATCCTTCTCACGCTCAAGCACATCTGCATCAACTTCACTGCGCTGCACATACATCGGCGAAGCAGCGGCGGCATGCATGGCGACATCTTTGACAAAAGCCGCAAATGCCGGATCTTTTGCTGCTGCAGCATTATCGCAGGTAGCTTCAACCATAACCCCGATCTTTCCACCAGCATGGATGTACGAACCGATTGCGCCGACACCAGGCACAACGTAGCTTGTGAAGCGGCGAATTTGCATATTTTCGCCAATAACTGAGATGGCTTCATTCAGCATTACCTGAATTGTTTTGCTGCTGTCGCCGCAGTATGGCTGTGCGAAAAGCTCTTCAACGGAAGCAGGATTCGACTGAAGAATATGATTTGCAATGTCTTTTACAAAACCTTGGAACTTTTCATTTTTTGCAACAAAGTCCGTCTCGCTGTTAATTTCAAGAAGAACGCCTTTATCTCCGTTTTCGGAAACCGCAGCAGCAACCATTCCTTCAGTTGCAGCACGACCGGCTTTCTTGGAAGCTGCAGCAAGTCCTTTTTTACGCAGGAAATCAACTGCCTGCTCAAAATCTCCATTAGTTTCTTCAAGCGCCTTCTTGCAATCAAGCATTCCTGCGCCGGTTGATTTTCTCAGTTCTGATATCTGTGCAGCTGATACAGCCATTGCTATCCTCCTATCCTGTCAAAACAGGATTTATCATTATTTTTTGTTATTAATTTTTATTCGCCTGTTTCTACAGATGCTTCTGCTTCCTCTTCAGGAGCATATTCCTCAGCACCTTCGGTGTCAGTCTGAAGAGACACGTTGCGAGCCTGAATTCCTTCAAGAATCGCATCTGCCATTTTTGCGGAGAGGAGACGTATTGCGCGGATAGCGTCATCATTACCAGGAATGACGTAATCAATCGGATCAGGGTCACAGTTTGTATCAACAACTGCGACGACCGGAATACCAAGCTTGTTGGCTTCCTGAACAGCAATTTCCTCGTTCTTTGGGTCGATAACGAACATGACGCCCGGAAGCTTTGTCATGGACTTGATGCCACCAAGAGTTTTCTGGAGTTTTTCACGGTCACGCTCAAACTGAAGAGCTTCTTTCTTGGTGTAGGCGTCAATGGTGCCGTCTTCGAACATGGCGTCGATCTTCTTGAGACGATCAATGCTCTGCTTGACAGTGGCAAAGTTTGTCAACATGCCACCCAGCCAGCGCTGATTGACGTAGTGCATTCCGCAGCGGACAGCTTCTTCAGCCACAGAATCCTGTGCCTGCTTTTTTGTACCGACAAAGAGGACAGTGCTGCCATCCTGTGCGGCATCTTTCACAAAACTGTAAGCGGATTTGAAGTAGCGGACGGTTTTCTGCAGATCAATGATGTAAATGCCGTTACGTGCGCCAAAGATGTAGGGTTTCATCTTCGGATTCCAGCGTTTTGTCTGGTGACCGAAGTGGACACCAGCCTCCAACAGTTCTTTCATACTGATACTTGACATGCGTTTCTCCTTTGGTTTTTCCTCCGCCTCGCCGAATCCCCGTTATCTTGCAAAGGGACACCGCTGGATCTACCGAGGCGTGTGAATTGAAATAGCGGAGCTTTATAGCACAGCTTGATGAAAAATGGCAAGGGTAAAATCAGACCAGCAGATACAGATAAATGTAGCCAGATACACACTTTCAAATTTATTCCACATCCCCAACGTTGCGCCTGACACCCATTAGATACGCCACTACAAAATCTTCCAGATTGCCGTCAAGTACCGCATCTGGGTTGCCTGATTCAACGCCAGTTCGCAGATCTTTCACCATCTTATAAGGGTGCAATACATATGAACGAATCTGGCTTCCCCAGCCAATATCCTTCTTTTCAGCAGCAATTTCTGAAGCCTTGGCATTCCGTTCTTCAACCTCACGTTCATATAGCTTTGCCCGCAAGACTTTCATGGCTGTAGCCCGGTTTGATATCTGGCTTCGCTCCGATTGACAGGCGACGATAATGCCGGACGGGATGTGCGTTATACGAACAGCGGAGTCTGTCGTGTTGACGTGCTGACCACCGGCACCGCCTGAGCGGAAAGTATCAACTTTCAAGTCAGTATCACTGATCTTTATGTCAATATCATCCTCTTCAATTTCCGGGAAAGCGTACATAGATGCAAAAGATGTATGGCGCCTTGCGTTGCTGTCAAAAGGAGAAATGCGCACCAGACGGTGGATTCCCGCTTCTGCCCTGAGATAACCGTAGGCATATTCTCCATTTACGTTGAATGTGGCAGATTTGAGGCCGGCTTCATCTCCCGCCTGATATTCCGTGATGACGGTCTTCCACCCCTTTTTCTCGCAATACCGCAGATACATGCGCAGGATCATTTCCGCCCAATCCTGGGATTCAGTGCCGCCCGCTCCAGGATTTATCGTAATGAAGCAGGAATTTCGATCATGGGGGCCAGAAAGCATTTTCTGAAATTCTGCCGCCTCGACAGCCTGAATCATTTTTGCAGTCATTTCTCCTACTTCGGTTAATGTGTCTGCATCCTGGGCCTCTTCGCCCAGCTCTATCATCACACGGACATCTTCAGTCTGACGAACGAGTTCATCCCAGCTTTGCACAACTTTTTCAAGCGTGGTTCGCTTTTTGATTATTTCCTGCGATTTCTTGGTGTCTTCCCAAAAACCGGGCACGGCCATAATCGATTCAATCTCAAGGATAGACTCACGCTTTGTGTCTATGTCAAAGAGACCCCCGAAGTTTGGCGATACGCTCTTCACAATCCTTCAGCTTGGCAACTTCTTCTCGATACATGTTTTTTACTCCTCTGTAGGAATGACTTTTCGTTTGCGCCACACCAGTATGCCAATTCCGGCTGTAATCAGCACACATAGCCAGGCTGGTGTATCTCCAATAGTCAGGTATAGTGACTTTCCGCTCCCCGGCTGAATTTCACCGGTTCGGTACGCTTCGACAAAAATGCCGGTCATTGTGCGAATATGACCGTTCTGATCTACAATAGCAGTGACCCCTGTGTTTGCAGCACGGATCAGCGGTGTTCTGGTTTCTATTGCCCGGAAGGTTGAAATTGCAAGATGCTGATATGGTGCAGATGAACGTCCGAACCAGGCATCGTTTGTGATTGCCACCAACACTCTGGCGCCGGCCTGGACATATTGCCTGGCCAGTTCCGGGAAAATTATTTCATAACAGACCTGAACGCCAAGCTTTGTGTTTCCTGAATCAAGTGCTACTGCTCGCTCGCCAGGCGAAAAATCACCAATGCCGACAACCAGTTTGTTAATGAATGTAAGAAGATTCCCCAACGGGACGTATTCACCAAATGGAACAAGATGAAGCTTGTCTGCCCTCCCAACCGTTTCACCTTTTGGAGAAAGCATGAAAGCACTGTTGAGGAAGGTGCTTTTGCCATTGCGAAGCTCATGAGCCGGACTACCAAACAGCAGACAGGCGTTCATCTCACGTGCCAGATTTCTGATCCGCTCGGCCTGGCGTGGCTCATCCTGGAAAAAGAACGGGACCGCGCTTTCCGGCCATACAATCAGGTCAACTCCACCTTTAGATGCTTCCCTCGTTAGGCGCTCGTAGGTGTCAACTGTATGCTCTCTGAATTCAGGACTCCATTTGACGTCTTGAGGAATGTTCCCCTGAATCAGGGCAACCCGCATCGGCTTTGATGCTGCCGATTCCTGAGCATTCAGACGGTTAAAACCATAAAAAAGAGTGCAGAGAATCAGAAGCAGGGCCACAACTGCACTTTTTACCGGGTATGGGACGCCGGCACCTGAAACGGCTCTGAGTGCGCGATGCAAAACAATATTTGCCAGAACTATAAGCAGAGTTATGCCGTAGACTCCGGCGAGATCAGCAATCTGAACGACCGGCAGTGTACGGAACTGTGAGTGACCAAGCATACCCCAGGCAAAGCCTGAGAAGAGGAATGAACGGATAAAATCGAAGGCCACCCACGCGACTGGCAGCGTAAAAGCTGCTTTTATACCTATCAATTCGCCAAGACGCGCAACCCAGGTACTGAATCCGTAAAACATTGCCAGCCACAGCACGAGCAACAGATAAAGTGGAATGCTTACCGACCATGGGAGCTTTCCGTAACGGACAAAAACAATGTTCAGCCAATATAGTATAACCGAATAACCTGTAATACCGCAGGTCATTCCGATACGGAAAGCCGTTTTGTGGGTACTTTCCTCCAGAGCAATGAGTAGTGGAATCAGTGCAATCCAGACCAGAAAAGAGAGTCCTGCATTCGGGAAAGAAAGAGCAATCAGGATGCCACTGGCAATTGCAAGCATTCCACGACGGTCAAATATTTGCTTTATTGATGAAAAAAATATCAGCGTGTTCACTCACGCCCCGGCTCTTCCAACGCAGAGATGTTATGCAGGCAGATTGCGACCTTCTTTACTCGCCTGAGGTCGGCATCAAGAATTGTCATACAGAGGCCGGCACCTTCAATGGTGTCTCCTATTGCAGGAATTTTCCCGGTCAGATGGAAAGCAAGTCCGCCGACAGAATCAAATTTATCCCGCTCAATCTGAATATCAAAATGCTCTTCTAGCTCCTCAACCGGAAGGCGGCCATCGGCAGTTACACTACCATCAGGATTGACTGTAAGCAAAGATTCTTCACTGTCGTATTCGTCCTGAATGTCTCCAACAATCTGCTCAAGCAGGTCTTCAATCGTTATAAGGCCGGATGTGCCCCCGTATTCATCAATTACAATAGCGAGATGAACCCGTTTACGTTTAAATTCCTGCAGCAACTGCTCAAGGTTTTTAGATTCCGGGATGAAATATGGCGGACGCATGATTTTGCGAACCGAAAGACTGTTTTCGTCTGTACCCCACTGTTTAAGAAGATCCTTGGCATAAAGCAGACCAATAATATTGTCGATCGTATCTTCATAAACCGGTATTCTGGAGTGTCCGCAGGCGATGATTGTGTCCAGAAGCTCCCGAACGGTGGCTTCCACTCTTACACAGGCCATCTCTGTACGTGGAATCATTATCTCGCGAACAATTGTGTTGCCGAGTGAAAAGATAGAGCGGATCATCTCACTCTCTTCTTCGTTAACAAGGCCCTCTTCTTCTGACGCATCAATAAAATCGTTGATATCCTGCTCTGTAGTACGCTTACGTCCGGTTACCAAACGACTCACTCGTTGGATAAAGCCGGACTTTCTACTGTTACCTTCTTCCACT